>DMIY01000204.1 GCA_003457075.1 Desulfotomaculum sp.
TCGTCCCCAGGCCGGGCGTTACCGGCAGTTTCACCAATTGGGGATAGAAGTTTTTGGTTCTTCGGATCCGGCAATAGATGCGGAAGTAATGGCCATGGCCATGGATTTCTGCCGGCGTCTCGGCCTGCAGTTGGAGTTACAGGTGAACAATGTGGGCTGCGGCAGGTGCCGGCCTGTGTTACAGGAACAGTTGCAGGCATACTTTCGCTCTTGCCTGAACGGCCTCTGCAACGACTGCCGGCAGCGGTTTGAACGGAATCCCCTGCGTATTCTGGACTGCAAAGTTGACCGCTGCCGGGAATTGGCGCGCCAGGCCGCTGCCGGACTGAACTGTTTGTGCGATGAATGCGCAGCCCACTTTCAGGCAGTACGGAAGCACTTAGGGGAGCTAAACGTAAAATACGAAGTAAACTCATGTCTCGTACGCGGCCTGGATTACTACACGAAGACGGCTTTCGAAATTATGGCCCCGAACATAGGAGCACAGGGTTCTGTCGGTGGCGGCGGCCGGTATGATGGCTTGATTGAAACCTGCGGCGGCCCGCCTACCCCCGGGATTGGCTACGCCTTCGGCCTGGAGCGTATTCTTTTGGCCATGCAAGAACAGGGTATTCCTGTACCGGAGCGGGAACGGCCGGACGTTTTTCTGGTTACAGTTGACGCATCCTTAGAAGGCGAAGCGCTTAAACTGCTCCAGGTTCTCCGCAACCAAGGGCTGGCAGCAGATAAAGATTACATCGGCCGTAGTTTAAAGGCTCAGATGAAGTATGCCGGAAAGTCCGGGATACCTCTAGTGGTCATCCTGGGCGGCAATGAGTTTAGGCAAGGAATGGTTGCTCTTAAAGATATGACCACCGGCAGCCAGGAAGAAATAGCATTGGCCAGCCTGGCGACGGAAGTTTATAAATGGCGTAAGCCTTAGATACCAGCGAAAAGGAGCATTTATTGATGGAAAGTATGCAAGGCTTAAGACGCACCCACCGTTGTGGGCTCTTGCGTTCCGGACACACCGGCCGGGAAGTGGTGCTGATGGGTTGGGTTCAAAGTTGCCGTGATCACGGGGGATTGATCTTTTTAGACCTGCGGGACCGGTCTGGAATAGTACAGGTGGTTTTTAATCCGGGGCAGGCAAAGGCAGCCTTTCAGAAGGCAGAAAAAGTCCGCAGCGAGTATGTGCTGGCGATCACGGGCCGGGTAGAAAAAAGGCCCGAAGGTACGGAAAACCTCAACCTGGCTACAGGCCAAGTTGAGGTAATAGCAACACAGATACGGATCCTGAACGAAGCCAAAACACCTCCATTTTATATTGAAGACGGGGTGGAGGTTGATGAAAACATCACGTTAAAATATCGTTACCTGGACCTGCGCCGGCCGGAAATGCAACGTATCCTGGAATTAAAACACCGCGCTGCCAGGGTTGCAAGGAATTTTCTTGACCGGCATGATTTTTTAGAAATTGAAACGCCCATGCTTACCCGCAGTACACCGGAAGGAGCACGTGACTTTCTGATACCCAGCCGGTTGAACCCCGGCTGCTTTTACGCTCTCCCACAATCGCCGCAACTGTTCAAACAGATCCTCATGGTGGCGGGAATAGATCGTTACTTTCAAATTGTACGCTGCTTCCGGGACGAAGATTTAAGAGCTGACCGGCAGCCTGAATTTACACAAATCGATATTGAGATGTCTTTTGTTGATGTTGACGATATTCTGGAGTTAATGGAGGAAATGATCGTTCATCTTTGCCGGGAAACCGCGGGCATATCCATCAACCAGCCTTTCCCCCGTTTCTCTTATCAGGAAGTCATGGACCGTTTTGGAACTGATAAACCGGACATCAGGTTTGGCCTGGAGCTTGTAGATCTTACCGATCTAGCGGGTGCCTGCGATTTCAAAGTTTTTGCCAATGCCGTGGCTTCGGGGGGACAGGTAAAAGGAATCAACGCCAGGGGTTGCGGCGGCTTCAGCCGCCGGGAAATTGAGGAACTGACTGCGCTGGCGGCAGTGTATAAAGCCAATGGCCTGGCTTACATCACCGTTACTCCGCAGGGTGCGAAATCACCGATTACAAAGTTTTTCAGTGAACGGGAAATTGACACCCTCCTGGAACGCCTGGAAGCAAGGGAAGGAGACCTGTTGTTGTTTGTGGCCGGCCAGCCGGCCGTGGTAGCCAATGCTTTAAGTGCGTTGCGCCTGCACCTTGCCGAATTCCTGGGGCTGATCCCGCGTGAATGCCTGCAGTTCGTATGGGTGGTAGATTTCCCCCTGTTGGAATACGACGAGGAAGAAAAACGTTTTGCTGCCAGACACCACCCTTTTACCTCGCCACGGGAGGAAGACCTGCTGCTGCTTAAGAGTGATCCGGCCGCCGTACGGGCGAAAGCATACGATCTGGTGCTCAACGGCGTAGAAATGGGCGGGGGCAGCATCCGCATTCACCGGCGCAATGTTCAGGAGGAAATGTTTGCGGCCATAGGTTTATCGCTTCAAGAGGCCAGGGATAAGTTCGGTTTTCTTTTGGAGGCTTTTGAATACGGGACCCCGCCTCACGGCGGAATAGCCTTTGGTTTTGACCGTTTGGTAATGCTCCTGGCCGGCAAAAAGACAATCAGGGACGTAATGGCTTTTCCCAAGACCCAGAGTGCTGCAGATCTGATGTGCGGCGCTCCGGATAAAGTATCACCGGAGCAACTGCGGGAACTGCGCATTAAGCTGGATCTCAAGTGACTATTAGAATGATTCCAAAACAACATTGCAACATGGTTTTGCTTT
>DMIY01000154.1 GCA_003457075.1 Desulfotomaculum sp.
TGCCTGGCAAGACCTCTGGTTTTATTCCAACCCCATTTTTATTAACGCCGGCTTCATGACCGGCGGTGGCTGGATCGATTCTCCGGAAGGCGCCTACCCTGATAACCAGGCTTTGACGGGAAAAGTCACCTTCGGTTTTGTTTCTAAATATCAGAAAGGAGCTACCGTCCCGACCGGACAAACTGAGTTCCATTTCCAGGTAGCCGGCCTGAATTTCCACAGCAGCAGTTATGACTGGCTGGTCATTGCCGGAGCCAGGGCTCAGTACAAGGGCACCGGCACTATTAACGGCATGGGCGAATATGGATTCATCCTTACAGCCATTGACGGCCAAATTAGCGGCGGCGGACTGGACAAATTCAGAATTAAAATTTGGAACAAGGCTGACAATACAATCGTTTATGATAATCAATTAGGAGCAAGCGATACTGCTGATCCCGTAACCGTTCTCGGCGGCGGCAGCATTGTTATCCACAAGAAATAGTTTATCGTCCGGCAAAAAGACGTACAAGCAAGCCTCCTTATGGAGGCTTGCTTTCTATAAATGAATGGGATCATGTCTTTGAAGCGATTTTTAGGGAGAGCTTTTATGAATAGTTTAGAGGAAATTAGAACTGCCTATCGACCCGCAAATGTCAGGATATTTTTTGTTGGGGAATCACCACCAGCGGGGTGAACGTTTTTTACAAGGCAAGCTCACATCTATTTCGGTATACTAAAGAAGCATTTGGGAATATCCTGCGTGCCGAATCACACACTGATCTAGGGTTCTTGGGTTATTTCAAACAGCAGGGCTGTTATTTAGTGGATCTATGCGATGAACCTGTAAATCATTTGAATTTACAGAAGCGCCAAGGCTCAAGAGAAAAAGCAGTAACCTTTTTGTCAAGCAAAATAAGGAGCTACAGTCCCGAAGTAATAATTGTAGTAATGAAGGCAATTGAAGATCATGTAAAGAACGCCATTTCAATGGCATGTTTAAGGGATGTTGAGTATTATTCATTGCCTTTTCCGGCCCAGGGTAATCAGCAACGATATGTAAATGAGTTGATCAAAATAATTTCAGACTTAAAGCTGAAAGGCTATTTTAAAATCAATAGATTACAGTCATTATGCATGTGTTTGATTTGGGGGTCTGTTTGGGTCATCCCCTCGCCACTTCACATAACCCAACGCGATAGGCAGTCATCGCTTAGCGCGACTGCCTATCGGGCTGCCTGCCTTCCCGAGGGCACGGCGGCTCGCTTCGCGACGCCGCCTATCTGCCGGTTTCCCGGCAGATGCCCAAATGTCCCTTCGGGACACTTCGGGAATCCGGGTNNAAAGATGTATTGAACCTATTGGGAAGAGAATTAAAGGACGGTAGTAAACAAGAAAAATGGACCACTTCTGAAACAGGCTAAAGTTACGCCTGATAAGTTTATGGAGAACCTATAGCAACTGACTGCCGAACGTCAAATAACGTTCTCAGCATAAAAGAAATTTTGCCTTCGGCAAAATTTAGGTGAATGACGTAAGGCACGGACCTTTTATGCTGTGTTATCTGAAATGCTGTGCATAAGAAAGACAAAAAGGATGGGCGAGAAAATCTTAAAACTGAAAAGGTGTTTTAACGGTGGTTTTCGATTAAATTCAACACGGAGCAAGGAAATCACTTCTGTTTATGGTATATTATGTGATCAGAGTCAGTAAAAGGCTTTGGGTAAAAGTGATTTAGCCTCTCCTAAATGTCTTGATTCTCAAGGGCTAGGAATTCTGCAGGTTGCACGGATTGATGAATAAAAAAGCGTAAAAAAACCCATCTTCATCTCCTGCATTTTTCGATCACCTCCCGGAAAATTCTTTACACCCTATAATTCTACTATTATTGTTTTCGTCATTTCATCCCATCTCACTTCACCACCTAAATTACTGACTAATGACCTTAGCTCAACATAAGTTTTGCCGTCAATGAGGCATGAAGGAACATTTGTTACAACCCGCCCGTTGATTACCAACTGTGGTTCACTATGTTCCGGCTCGCCGCCCCGAGAACCTGCGCCGAAGTATTTTACCAGTACGCCGGATATTGCTTGCGCCACTTTAACCCGGAAATCGGGGCGCGCTAAAAGCTGTTCTTCCTGCTGGTTGTTGATAAAGGCAATTTCGGTCAATACTGCGGGCATAACCGTCTCGCGTAAAACGTAATAATTTCCCTCTTTGGTTTGCCGGTCGCGCAACCCAAGCGTTTTAACCAGTTCCTCCTGGATGAGTCGCGCAACGATCGCTCCCCTGTCTGAACGGGAACAATAATAGGTTTCCGTTCCGTGCGCATCCGGGTTGTTTGCACTGTTGCAGTGAATACTGACAAAAAAGTCCGCCCCCGTTTGATTCGCTATTCTGCACCTGTTGACCAGGTCCATTCTTTCATCTGCCGACCAGAGTACCCGGTCGCTTGTCCGCGTGAACGACACCTCCAACCCCGCGCTTGCCAGCAGTTTACCAGTTTGAAGCGCAATGTCCAGTACCACGTCTTTCTCCTTTAACCCGGTTGGTCCTACTGCCCCGGGGTCATACCCGCCGTGGCCGGGATCGATACAGACACGTGCCATTTTTCAAACCTCCTATTTGTTACGCTCAACCTGGACAGCAGAAATATTTATCCAGGCCGTCCGCGCATTTTACCCTAACCGCTCCCGGGCTAACGCTGCATAAGCAAGCGGGGAACGCAGGATCTCCTTTTGGATTGGTGATTCTTTAAAAGCGGAATAGATTGCACAGACCAGGCCGGGCAATGCCGTAAGAGCTGGGGTTGCGTCACCTGTCGCCACGGCCTGTATACCGGGCACTGCAGCAGCGAAAACGCCGCATAATGTTCCAAATACCACCCGGGGCCATCTTCTTTCGTGCATCCGGGCTTCAATCTCTACCTCCTATACGTTCTTCGCAGGAGCGATCCATAAGGCAACGGTGTAGTTTACAAGTTCCTGCAGGCGCGTCTCCTCCTTACGCCTGTCCTGCAAAATAACGGTCAGCTTCTTTGCCACCCGGTCCACCCTGACCGCCAGCGCAGGCGCCGGGACCTGCTTCAGCCCGAGGCTTACCAACTTCCCGCGAGTTCCGGCAGGCCCGGGCCGGGGTACAGGAGATAACTCTTCACTTACCTGGGCCGTTAGCGCCCAGATATCGATAATTGACAGGTCTCCCGTGTAATATTCGTCGATCTTCCCGATCTTGTTCTCCTCCATCACCTTAAGAATGTTTTCGTGCCATTTTTTCAGCGCGTCTTCGTCGGGTTCATATTTCTTCTTTATCGCCTCGATCCACTTCTGCACCACCTCTTTGGAAAGCCGGACCTCCAACCCCGGAACAACCGCCTCATTAAAGTTCAGCTTTACATCTAAACCAAGTTCCTTTCTGTCACCCTGAGCAACTCCTTCAATTTTAGCCAGATGGTGCTGCACGACGTTTTGCGCCGCGCCGTTCCACTTTTCGGCGTCTTCGGTGGAAACGTGCTTTGTTTTCTTTCCCTTTTCCTCAGGATCGTTCCCTTCCGCCTGGTCCCAGCCCAGAGGACCTGTCTGGGGATGTTGCACCTGGTGCGGGTTGGTAAAGTTACTCAGATGATTGTTTATATTCTGCGCCGCGCCGTTCCACTTGCCGGCATCTTCCGCAGACAGGTGCTTCGTCCGGCTCTGACCGTCCCCGGGAGATCCGGACTGGTCCCAGCCCGCCGGGCCCGTCTGGCCGTGCTTCACCTGGTGCGGGTTGGTAAAGTTATTCAGGTGCTGACCCAGAAGCGATTGCTGCTCGCCGATTAAATAATGAAGCAACGGGTTATTGTAAACCAGACGACGGCATTTTTCGGTTTCGCTTTCATTCACAGAAACCTGCTTTACACCGCCCTGCTTGCTTATATCGAGAACCGCCAGCAGCACCCCCGCGTCTTCCCCGGAGGAGCATGGACCGGGACTTTCAAAATCTTCTGCTTCGTCACACGAAGTCCATTCGTCCGTCAACAAAAACTTGAAGCCCTCCTGAATTCTGCTGTGACAGCAGGTTTCCTCACAGCCGGAGGCGTCGGCAAGGGCAGGCACCAACTCCCCGAAAGACTCTCTGTACTTCAGGTGCAGGTAATACTTCCTGGTGCCGTTTAAAGTCTCTATCCCCGGTATTTCCAGCTTTTCGCCGGCCAGCGCCCTGTCCGCGAGGATCTCCCGTCCGCAACCGTCAAGCGCCACACCCGCCGACACCGAAACCACCACGTTGTCGGCTGCGGCTCCCGTGCCGAAAGCAACGCTCTCCACCTCCAGGCCGCAGACAACACCCCGGCCGTGCACCAGCCTGTTGTTCAGATACCTCTTTTCATTAAAATACTCCTGCTCAAGCTGGAAATCCCTTACTGTCATCAGCTTTCCGTAAAAGTAAGCATTCCTCTTAAACCGCTGCAGAGCAAAATGCGTCTTGACAGCAGCTTCATTCGTTCCTTTTCCTTCGTTTTCAGGCACTTCCACCCCTCCTTTTATTTCTTCCAGGCAAACTGTCTTCACCGCCCGCGACTTTACTCCGGCCCCTAAGTTAGCACGGTATCCACCTCCACCCTGGAACGCACCTCAACCTCGCCGCCTTCTTCCCACTCGGCGACAGCCGTATCCCGGCTCAGAACGCATTTGCCAAGGATAAACCCCTGCCTGGTCAGACAGGTGTTAATTCCCAGATACGTGTGCCAGTCGAGGTAGAACCATGGCCGCAGGAGTTTCACCCCGGCGCGGGTGTACGCCGGTTTTTCGAATTCAACGATTCTTTTCACAGCATGCAGGTCTTGAGCGGTGACCATCTGTTCCGGCTTCAAAAGCACGCAAAAACTATACGGATCCGTCCCGAAAAGGTCCCCCCAAATCGCCCCGGCTTCGGATTCCCCATTCCTCACCTGGAACGACTCCACGATGATCGGCTTCGCCCCTGTGTCGTCAACGAGGCGTCCGTTTTCCGACACCCGGCTCATGTAGAGCGTGATCATTTCCTCAATACCTTCCCGGGTTCCCCGCTTCTGATACAATACAGGGGCCCGCTGTAGAAGCGCCCGGATCTTAGGGGCTGGCCACTTATCGTAGGAGGTCACCGCCAGCCAGGAAGAAATCCACGGAAGAAATCCTTCCGGCGCGGCAGCCGGATCAAAAAAGGCGGTAATGCCCTGGATTTCTTCTTCCAATCCGGTAAAAAAGGCTTCCCCAATCGCCAGGAATCTTTCGAGAAAATCTTTTCCCTGCGCGTTCTCCTGATAAACCGCCGGCAGATAACGCAGGTAAGAAACACGCGGAAAATAAACCTTAATGATTTTCAACCGCGGGGTACGGACAACATCTTTGCTGAAAAACCGGAACCGGAACCGGATGTATCTCCCGGCAGGACTGGTGATCAATGCTTCGGTGGGATTTACCAGTTCCTCGCCGAAGGCCGCCGCTGGATCGTCCGGAAATTCACTCGTACTGCAACTGAC
>DMIY01000009.1 GCA_003457075.1 Desulfotomaculum sp.
GAGTCCGGCGCGTCTGCCAGTTCCACCACTTCGGCATAGTTAGTTTTTGCGAACCTTTTTCATAATGCTATCATAGCTATAGGAAATTGTCAAGAACACCGCCTTTATTTATGTTGCCGGTTTTTTTAGTTATTCAGGGTATTCGTATTTGGCAAATACCTTACCGCAGCGGCAACCGTAAGTTACCAGGTCGTAATTCCGGCGTTCCTGGATGTTGAGGATCCTGACTTTGCTGCGCAATCCGTAGAGGACCTCTCCACACCAGGGACAGGTTTGCCCGGAAACAAAACTTCTTGCCTTAACTGTACAAAGACCTGGCATTCTTGTGGTTTCCACGATATAATCAGAGAAGCCAAATCGTGATATTCGATAATGGTCGAGCACAGCACGGATGGTTCTGAGCATTCTATTTCGAGCTACTCCTGTTTGTGTAGTAAGAAAAACCTTTACCGCTGTCCTGATTACTTCTTGATCTTCAATAGTAGGGAAAGGGTAGATTTTTGCGGGCATCTCCAAGTATCCTCTCCTAAAACGCCAGCCGTTGGCCGGTCTGGTAATAGTCTTGCGCCGATGCTTAAAAGGTGCGCAGACCAGGCTGACCGGGATTTTTTAGAACAGCTTTTCACTTTATTTTTTCTTTCGTATGTGATTCGCGTTAATGGTTTAGGATATTTTACCATGGCAGGTTGTCAGAGGACAAGCTGTGTAAAAAACTGTATTTTGCTCTTGCATGTCTGTTGTTTTTTAAAATGATGTTTTATCGAGATTAAAGGAAATGTTTTAGAAGACAAGGTTGGAGAATACACTTATTTTGTGTTCAAATAAGCAAATGGAGGGTGTTTTGGCATGGTACAGAAAAAGTTGCGGGTTATGGTGCTCTTTGGCGGGCGTTCCGGTGAACACGAAATTTCCTTGCAGTCCGGGGCTTCTGTAATGTCTGCACTGGATGAGCAAAAATATGAAGTAATTCCCGTCGGCATTACCAGGGAAGGAAGGTGGCTCAAGGGAGTAGAGCCCCTGGAGATGGTGGAAAATAAAAAAAAGGGAGTAGCCGTAGCGTTGCTGGGGGATCCCTTTTTAAAAGGAATGATTCAGCTTGAAGATGTTGCTGGTGAACCTCTTCTGGTAATGACCGGAGTTGATGTGGTTTTCCCTGTCCTGCACGGTACCTATGGTGAGGACGGGACTGTCCAGGGGTTGTTGGAAATGGCCGATTTGCCCTATGTGGGGGCAGGGGTTTTGTCTTCTGCCCTGGGGATGGATAAGGTATTGATGAAAACAGTTTTTGCCCGGTCAGGCATTCCTCAGGCTCGTTTCTGGCACTGCCTGCGCAGGGATTGGGAAGCTGACCGGGATGTCGTTCTTGCCAGAGTAGAAAAAAACTTTACCTATCCGTGTTTTGTGAAACCTGCTAATCTTGGTTCTAGTGTAGGAATAACCAGAGTCCATAACAGGCAGGAACTGGTAGACGCATTTAATCTGGCAGCAAAATACGACCGGAAAATTATTATTGAAGAATATATTGACGGCCGGGAGATAGAAGTAAGTGTGTTGGGTAATGATGATCCTATTGTTTCAGTGCCGGGGGAAATTATCCCCTTAAGGGAATTTTATGACTATGATGCCAAGTATGTGGACGGCCAGTCCAGGCTGATCGCCCCTGCAGAGTTGTCGCCGGTGACGGTCGAAGTTTTGCGGGAACTGGCCGTACTGGCCTTTAAAGCTATAGATTGCGCCGGCATGGCCCGTGTCGATTTTTTTCTAACCAGGAATGATGGTCAGGTGCTTGTAAATGAGATTAATACTATCCCCGGGTTTACCCGCTTCAGTATGTATCCCCGGCTGTGGGAATTAAGCGGGATCAGTTTTGCCGAACTTTTAGACCGGCTGATTGCACTGGCAATAGAACGGCACCAGGAGAGGAAACGATTACAAACCTCTTTCCAGCCTATCACAAGACCGCAATAAAATGAGGGGGGTCTTTATGCATTTTCCTGTTTCCGGCGTGGATGTTTTTCCGCTTATCCCGCCCGCTGTTGCTTTTGCGGTTTCTTCCGTGACGGCCTGCGCGGGGACCTCCGGTGCTTTTTTACTTCTTCCTTTTATGGTCAGTGTATTGGGTTTTACCAGCCCTGCCGTCAGCCCTACCAACTTTATTTATAATATAGTCGCCATCCCCGGCGGCCTGGCCCGTTACATCCGGGAGGGACGCATGGCCTGGCCCCTGACCTGGGTGATTATTTTGGGCACCTTGCCTGGTGTGTTTGCAGGAGCGTGGATCAGGATTTGTTATTTGTCCGACCTCAAAGCTTTTAAGCTGTTTGTGGGCCTGGTACTGCTTTATCTGGGGATTCGCCTGCTGTACGAAAGTGCGGGCCGTTATTTAAAAACCCGTGAACAAACCATTGCTCTGGAGAAAAAGTTCCAGGAGCGGATGCGAAAGATTAAGAGCAAGACCAGTACTCACCTGGCTGCCGGGATACCTGCTGAAGCAGTAGTTAAAAACCGCCTGGTTTCTTTGCGTAAAATAGAGTACGATTTTTGGGGAGAAACCTTTTCTTTCAACACTATTACAATTTTTATTCTGGCTTTGGTAGTGGGGTTGGTGGGAGGTATTTACGGTATAGGTGGTGGTACAATCATCGCTCCCTTTTGTGTTTCTATACTTGGCTTGCCTGTTTATACTGTAGCAGGAGCGGCGCTGGCCGGTACTTTTTTAACCTCTATTGCAGGTGTTGTTTTCTATGTTGTTCTTGCCTTTACTCCGCTGGGGATGCACAATGCTTTTTCCCCGGACTGGTTTCTCGGTGTCCTTTTTGGTTTCGGGGGTTTTTGGGGTACTTATTGCGGCGCGTGTATGCAGAAATTTTTGCCCGAACGGTTGATCAGAGGTGTATTGGGTATCCTGGTTACTATTCTGGCCGCAAGCTACGTGATTCAGTTTTTAATTATTTAAGACAATAACTGAGGTTAAATTTTGACTATCGGGTCAAAGTCATACCCAAAATCAACTGGGAAGACCCCTCCCCGAACGAGAAAAGTTATTAAACCAGCTTTACCAGGAGCATGTACGAGTACCGGTTTAAGTAAGGAAAAGTAAATTATTCAAAGATTCTAGTATAGTAAGTATTGTAAGACGATTATGGATAAGTAAAATCGGTATATCTTTTTAAAATACTTGAACTTAAAGTTTATATGTGCTATGCTTAAATATATCCCATAGGAATTTTCTTTTTT
>DMIY01000164.1 GCA_003457075.1 Desulfotomaculum sp.
GCTGCCATCATAATATTTTCCGTAGCTCCCACACTGGGCAGATCAAGATGCATTTCCACTCCGGCCAGCCTGTCAGTATGGGCAGTAATAAAACCAAATCTTTCATTAACCTGCACACCCAAAGCACGCAATCCTTTTAAATGGAGATCCATCGGCCGGGAACCTATATTGCAGCCGCCGGGACGGGAAATTTTCGCCTGGTGAAAACGACCCACCAGAGCGCCTAATACAAGATTCGAAGCGCGCATTTGCCTCGTTAATTCTTCTTCCACCTCCGCCAGGTAAACATGACCGGCATCAACGGTAACTGTTGTTCCATTCCTGCGAATCACCCCTCCTAAAGAGGTTAAGACATCACAAATGGTGGATATGTCCTGCAGGTTGGGTACGTCTTTAATTGTACATTGTCCGGCACACAAAAGACTTGCTGCCAGAATTGGCAGGGCAGCGTTTTTACTGCCGCTAATCTTTACCGTGCCTCTTAAGTTTTTCCATCCTGAGATTACAAACCTTTCCACGGCATGCCACCTCCGCCTAATCTTCACCAAAAACCCGCACTTCTAAAGCCAGTTTGATACCAAACCTGCGGCTAACTAACTCCTGTACCCGGTCAATAAGCCTTAATACGTCACACGCTGTAGCGGTTCCCAGGTTAACAATGAAATTGGCATGCACAGTAGATATCATTGCATCTCCCACCCGCATTCCTTTTCCCCCTGCCTGGTCGATTAAATAACCGGCAGTTCCTTCCGGGGGATTTTTAAAAACACTACCGGCGCTGGGATACGTATACGGCTGAGTTTTTTTGCGTTTGCTTAAGATTTCGTCTATCCGGGCCTGAATAGCCTGTGCCTCACAAAATGTACCGCGACATTCAGCATTTATGACAATCAGTGAAGCGCCCTGCAAACTGCTGGTACGGTAACCAAAGCCGAGTTCTCTTGCCGGCTGCTTAAACAGCCGGCCCATCTTATCCATAACCACAACGTTCTCTACCACATCACTCATGGCAGCCTCTTCGGTTCCTGCGTTCATTACCACGGCGCCGCCAACCGTGCCGGGAATACCGGCAGCAAATTCGAAGTCCCCAATCCCTGCATCCAGCGCAACTTTCATCAGTTGAGCCAGTTTCACACCGGCCCCTGCGGCGATCCGGTCACCCTCCGCCTTGATCCGGGAAAAGCCGTTGCCAATTTTTATTACCACCCCGCGAATACCACCATCACGAACCAGAATATTGGAACCGTTACCGATAACAGTTACGGGAAGGTTAAAACGGCCGGCAAAATCCAATGCCCTGGATAAACTCTCTGCTCCGCCAGGTTCAACCAAAACATCTGCCGGCCCGCCTATACGCCAGGTGGAGTGTAGTTTCATCGGTTCCAAAAGACGCACCTGACCAGGCAAAAGACGTTGCAAGTCCTGGTAAGGCGCCTGATATGCCATCATTTCAGTTCTCCTTGAGAAAATAGATTAAACCACAGAGGACACAGAGCATAAGGTTAAATGTGCCTATGAGTATCAAAGTAGTCAGAACTCAGAATACCTGGAAGCAATTAATTCTCCCTACCCACTATATAAGAATAAGCAAAACCGTTGCCATTTGTCCCTAATGAGCGACTTATGCGTAAGGCCGGTAACAAAACACGGCGCAGGTGAAGTTAGCGAACCGGCAGTGCGAATCGCGCAGAAAACAGTACTGTAAATACACTCTAAAGACGCTAAATACTTTATCTTTGTTCAAAAACTAACGTAACAGGCGCAATATGCAGCGCTGCCTGGTTCGCTACGAACCAAGCCGATGTTTTGTCGGCCTGAAGCATCGGAGCGACGAGGGACAATGGCAGAAAAGTGTTTTGCTGTTTTCATGCTTTATGGAGAGGGCGTCAGTCCTTAAGGGGTAACTTCCTGCAGCCTGTTTATCAGCTCTACCCCCGCAGTCCAGATATCACCTGCGCCCAAAGTAAGCACCAGGTCCCCCGGCCGGACAATAGCCGTCAGGTAATCAACCACCTCTTTTGTGGTAGGGCAGTAAACAACCTGGCTGTCTTTATTCCTTTTAACAGCGTCAACAATCAACTGTGCTGTTACACCGGCAATTGGCGCCTCCCCGGCGCTATAAATTTCACTTACGATGGTCACATCTGCCTCACTTAAGGCACTGCCAAAACGCTCTTTTAACAGGGCAGTACGTGTGTACCGGTGAGGCTGGAATACGACAATCACCCGCTGCTGGTGAACCTGCCGGGCAGCCTGCAAAGTGGCCGCGATCTCGGTGGGATGATGGGCATATCCATCAATTACTTTAACTCCCCGGACTTCCCCAACTAACTGAAAACGCCGCCCTACTCCCCTAAATTCCTTCAGCGCCCCGGAAATCTGTTCAAAATCAAGACCCAGCCAGCGAGTTGCCGCTACCACAGCCAAAGCGTTGGAAAGATTATGTTTCCCTGGTACGGACAGTTCCAGGGAACCCAGGTATACACCCTGAAAATATACATCGGCAAAAGACTGAAGGGTATTTAAGCGCACGCGTTTTAAAGTATAATCGGCCTGATTATTAAAACCATAAGTTATCAGAGGTATTCTTCCGCAGTTTGCGATGCCTCGAATGTTAGCGTCATCCAGACAGACTACAGCTTTTCCTTCCTCTGGTATTTTGTTAAGAAAAGCTTTAAAGGCCGCCTTCATGTTGTCAATCGAGCCATAATAGTTCAGATGATCATCATCGATATTGGTAACTATTGCTCCCAGTGGTTCGAGCTTTAAAAAGGAACCATCGCTCTCGTCGCTTTCTGCTACCAGGTATTCGCCCGACCCCAGTTTGGCGTTGCCACCTATGTCGTTCAATTCACCCCCAACAATAATAGTAGGGTCAAGGCCGTTTTTTTCCAGTGTCATAGCCAACATGGAAGTGGTGGTTGTTTTACCATGGGCCCCGGCCACCGCAATTCCTTTTTGCCTGCGCATCAACCAGGCCAGCAGCTCTGCCCTGTGGATC
>DMIY01000125.1 GCA_003457075.1 Desulfotomaculum sp.
CAATTCCATCGCCTGGCTTTGCCATCAGCTTTCTGGCCTCCACGACGACGCCGACCAGCGGATTTTTGACTCCATTATTGTGATCAGTGACCGGCGGGTTTTGGACCGTCAATTGCAAAACACCATCCAGCAGTTCGAACAGACCAGAGGAGTGGTGGAAAAGATCGACAAACACTCCAGCCAACTCAAACAGGCGCTGGAAGAAGGGAAAAATATCATCGTCACCACCCTGCAAAAATTCCCTTACGTCGCGGAGGAAATCGGCAGCCTGCCGGGAAAAAGGTTTGCGGTAGTGATTGACGAAGCCCACTCTTCCCAAACCGGAGAAAGCACCAAAAGTTTAAAAGCGGTCCTTGCCGCCGCCAGCCTGGAAGAAGCCGAGAAACAGGATGCCGTTGAAGAAGACGTGGAAGAGGAAATCATTCGCGAAATGCAGCGCCGCGGCCGCCAGCCTAACGTAAGCTGGTTTGCCTTTACGGCCACGCCCAAAACGAAGACCCTGGAGCTTTTTGGCGAAAGGCAGCCCGACGGCAGTTTCGCTCCGTTCAGCCTTTATACCATGCGCCAGGCAATTGAAGAGGACTTTATCCTTGACGTCCTGGAAAACTACATGACATTTAAGGTTTACTTCAGCCTGTTTAAGAAAATTGAAGACGACCCGAAATACGATAGGAAAAAGGCTACCTACCTGCTGCACTCTTTCGCCGATTTGCACGACCACGCCATTGCCAAAAAGACAGAACTGATTGTCGAGCACTTTTGTAACCATACGAAGGGCAGGATTGGCGGCAGAGCCAAGGCGATGCTGGTTACGCGCTCCCGTCTGCATGCCGTCCGCTATAAACTGGCCTTCGACCGGTACATCAAGCAAAAAGGGTATCATTTTAAAACCCTGGTAGCCTTTTCCGGCGCCGTCAACGATAGCGGCCTGGAATATACGGAAGCAGGCATGAACTCCATTCCGGGAAACCCCATTCCCGAGTCGGCTACCGCGGATACTTTCGCCCTGGACGACTACCGCATCATCATTGCGGCCAATAAGTTTCAGACGGGGTTCGACCAGCCGCTGCTGCACACCATGTACGTGGACAAAAAACTGGGCGGGGTCAATGCCGTGCAGACTTTAAGCCGCCTGAACAGGGTTTATCCGGGAAAAGATGACACTATGATCCTGGATTTTGCCAACGAGGCGTGGGAAATTCAAGAAGCCTTCGCGCCCTATTACGAAAAGACCATTCTCGGCGAAGGAACCGACCCCAATAGGCTTTATGATTTACAACAGGCCCTTTTAGAATTTCATTTATTTACATCCGAAGAAGTGGACAGGTTCGCCGGGGCTTTCTTTTCCTCTCAAGCCAGGCAAGAAAAACTTTACGCCCTGCTGGACCCGATTGTGACCAGATATACAGAACTTTCTGCTGAAGAACAGGACAATTTTAAGCGCCAGTTGACTGATTACGTGCGCCTGTACGCTTTTTTGGCACAGGTAATCACCTTTACCGACGCCGAACTGGAGAAACTATATGTTTTCGGCCGGATGCTCCTGCGCAAACTCCCTGCCGCCAGGGACAGGCTGCCCGTAGAAATTACGGAAAACATCAATATGGATTCCTACCGGATTCAAAAGATGACCGAAGGAAAGATTACTTTATCGGGCGGCGAAGGCGTTTTGGAGTCCCTTTCCGATCTGGGCGCCGGCCGGCGGGGCGAACCGGAATTCGAGCCCCTTTCTCAAATTCTTCAGGATATAAATGAGAAATACGGCACTGACTTTACCGAAGCCGACAAAGTATTCTTCGCCGAACTGCAAACCCGGCTCTCTACCAACCAAACCTTGATCGAAGGCGCCAGGGTAAACTCCAAAGAAAATCTGCAACTGGCCTACAACCACATGTTCATGGACGAACTGCAAACCATGATCGACACCAATTTTGAAATCTACAAGCGCATCACCGACAACGAAGACTTCGGCAAATTTATCATGTCCCGGATGTTTGAACTGGTATATGACCGCTTGCAGCAGGGGGAAGTGGGGATTTAATTTGGAGGGATTGGCGGATTTCAGGAAAAAATTAGCGTTTTGAAGGAAAACCAAGAAAGTTATAGAAGATGATCGTATTCAGCAAGATCAATCCCGGAGGGGTTCAAGTTGATACCACCAGGTATAAAAATTTTGCTTGAGCAATCAACAGTCAACTTTCAACTGTTGAAGCCAGAATAAAAGATATTTTACACTCCTTTTTTGCTGAAAACTGATAACTAACAGCTTGTTTTACATCTGCATCAGCAACTTTTTTGTGTACAGGCACCACGGTAGATTGCTCCCTACTATGCCCAAAATTTTTTCCTTAAGTGTTCTCTATAATCTTAAGTGAGATCTTAAGTGGTTCAAAATGTTTCTATTCCCGTGCGCGTAGAACTGTCTTCTTGTTCCATATCTGAAAAGCGGAAAAAAGAAAATTCCTATGGTATGAACTCATTGTTGCCAACCTGGGCCGTATTGAAGATATGCAATCAGGCGAACTTGACCGTCTGATCCAAAGCCTGGCCAAAACCCGTGTCATTACCCCTCTTGCCGAAGCAGCTTACGCTACGGTGCTATATAATTAGCTTAGGATGCATGTCACTGGCCCGGCACTTATGCAAGCCTTCAGACACATGCACGAAGACAGGTTTAGCCATTTTCTCTCTCCTTTTTACCGTATCATATCTATACTTTGATTCCAGAAGGAAAATCGCTATTTGCCGGTTTTGGCTATCTCGTGGTTCTTTCCCACAAACCTTCTTTGACCAGGCAAAATTTAGCCGCCTGTTTAACTTTGCTGCCCGGAACCCAGCAGATTTCAGCCATACTTATTTCTCTGCCAAAGAAAGCGCCGTCTTTTGTGGTCCGCCCGGCGACAGGTTCTATTGCCCCCTGACTCTCGACAACCTCTGCCTTTGTATGGGCAAGCAGGAATTCTTCTTTCTCCAGAGAAAATACAGGTCCTCCACCAAAAGTATCATCCTTGCTTCTGCCGGGATAAACCGTGTATCCGAAACACTTTATTTTGCTTTCTTCAGCCTTAAGTTTTTCCGGTTCTCTTCCCCAGAGGGCCACCCGGCCCCAGCCGTAGGTACGTTCTCCGCCGAACTGCAGCCTGTTTAATACTTCTTTCCAGGGGAGGTTGCAATCGTTCCTTGCGAAGGCATATCCAACCAGGCCAACTTGTTTGTCTTCCTTCGTGCTATGGGAAATAAATTCTGTTTCGTGCAGGGCGCCCTCTTCAGCCGTTCTTTTGTCGGAGGTGGCCGTACTGGCGTAACTGTCGAGGAAAAGCCAGGAGAACTTCTCCGGGTCTTTCCAGGACCAGAGCCAGTCAGTTTTTTTAAAATCTGTTCCGGCGACAAGTTCACTATAAAATTTTTGTATATCTGTAAGGGCTGCAGGATAAAAATAAGTAAAACGGAGAAACTTATCGATTTTTTCCTCTGTTTCTTGATAATCCTGTTTCTCCCCGAAATCCCTGGTCAGGCGGGCCGCGAGCGCACCCCGCAAGTTTCTGCCCGGAAGATAGGGCCTGGTTTGTTGCAGGTTTCCCACTTTGCGCCAGCCGATGTGAAGGGGAGATAATAACCGGAAAAGCACCAGGTAAGCGTTCCAGTGCATTATTTTCCCTCCTCCCGCGCCTTGGCTGCGTAACGGGTGTAAATGAGGGTTTGTTCGTATAGATCACGGATCAGCAATAATTTATCGAGGTTTTCTAAAATCCCCCGGGGTTGGAGAAAATGTTTCAGGATCTCTTCCTTGGAGCTGTTTATTTCCTCCATCGTGACCTGTTCTTTGTAGGCAATACCTGGAGCTGCCAGTTCCTCTTCTTTAAGCAGGTTTAGAAGTTCAACTGTAAGCTTGCAGGCAATATATTCTTCTTTTGTCATATTATTGACGGCGGTTTCTTTTCCGCTTCTGGAAAGCAAGAAGAGGAATAAGGCATAAACACCTTGTTCCTGGAGGACCCCCAGCGCCTTGGTTGCCAGATTACCGAGCGCTGCTGCCTCAACCTCGGCGTTGTTTTTAACTTTTATACTGATTCCGGAAGCAATCTGTTGAGAAGCGGCGGCTGCCAGAAAATCCAGGCTTTTAAAATCCTGTGGTAGACTCATGATTTTTCTCCTCCCCGCGCCGGTCCTTTATAAAGCGTATTTTCATCGTCACCATAATTAGCGGCCGTTACTTCCCAGGGCTTGCCCACTGTCCGTACCCGCCCGAATCCCCGCGTACCCATGCCGCCGATACCAAGATGTTCGGCCCATTCCAGGCCCGC
>DMIY01000062.1 GCA_003457075.1 Desulfotomaculum sp.
ACCGGTAAAGCCGGATCGTCACCGGGAACAGAAATGACCGGCTCAGATTTTTCCGGAACCGGCGGCGAGACAGGTGGTGATGAGGACTCTTCTGTTACATACCAGGCTACGATCCAGCCCATTTTGCCGTCCGGCATCTGTACCTTGTACCAGTCCGCGGACTTGTCCAACACCGGCAGCCTGACCCCCCTGCTTACCTGGAGCAGTACATCGTGGTTTGTCGCCGGTCCGCTGCGGATATTTACCGTATCACCCTGCACGATCAGTTCCCGCCAGGGGCTTTTTTCTGCCGGTTTGCTTATGCTGATCAGCCGGGAAGCAGGATCCCATTGCACATTAGCCCCCAATGCTTCGCCAACAAAACGCAAGGGGACCATTGTCCTGCTTTTAATAATTTTAGCCGGCGCCTCTAAAGCAAGCTCTTCTGTGTTTTTTAAAGCTATGGTATTGCCGATGACCAGTTTAACGGTAACATTTTCCTTAACCATGGTTACAGTTTTACTTTTTTCTTCCCAGTT
Organism: Desulfotomaculum sp.; assembly: GCA_003457075.1. GTDB lineage: Bacteria > Bacillota > Desulfotomaculia > Desulfotomaculales > Nap2-2B > UBA4053. The sequence goes on from DMIY01000062.1 coordinate 519, forward strand.
TACGCGGGCGCCCAACGCTTCAGAAATAGCTCTGAAAGGGACCAGCGCCCGGCCGTTTTCAATAACGGGGGGAGCATCAAAAGTTATTTCCCGGCCATCCACCTGAACTTTTACCGGCGGGAAAGCAGCCGGGGCTGCCAAAGAGCCTTGAGCGTAAAACAACATGCCCAGGATTAAAAAACATGTTTTAAAAATATAGTTTCTGACCGACATATTATCATCTCTACTCCAATCAGCGTTAATTTTTATTGTTCCTATGGTTTATAGACGTGTGGGGGAAGTAAAAGGTTCCCTCTTTTTTGACTTTATTCTACTTAAATAAGTAAGTGACTGACAAGTAGTTACGTAATTTTTCGTAAATATTTAATAAGACTGTTTACCATCTTTCTATATATTTAGACAAAATTTGCACCTTAAAGGTTCCGGTTCGAAATATTTTAATTTAGAAATTTTATAAAATAAACTGGCGCGGGAAAAATAAAAGAAGGAAAATGTTGATCGCAGGCCGAATTTTTTATTGTAGGAGAATTTGTTTTTATATTTTTTTCAGGAGGTTACAGTTAAGGTGACAAAGGTTTATTATGAGGCTGACGCACAACTGGAAGCTTTACGCGGTAAGAAAATAGCGGTGCTGGGGTATGGCAGCCAGGGTCATGCCCAGGCGCAGAACCTAAAGGACAGCGGCCTGGATGTGATAGTTGGTGAATTAAAGGAGAGCAATGCATGGAATCAGGCCCAAAAAGATGGTCTTGAGGTGGCTACCGCTTCCGAAGCAGCCAGGGCAGGGGATATCATCCAGTTTTTGATTCCCGACCAGTTCCAGGCCGGGGTTTACAAGAAAGAGGTGGAGGCCTGCCTGGAAAAAGGAAATGCATTGATGTTTTCTCATGGGTTCAACATCCACTTTCACCAGATTGTCCCACCGCCAGACATAGATGTAATAATGATTGCGCCTAAAGGGCCCGGTCACCTGGTGCGCAGGATGTATACAGAAGGAAGAGGTGTGCCTGCCCTGCTGGCTGTTTACCAGGACTATACGGGTAAGGCGAAAGAGATTGCTTTGGCTTATGCCAAAGGTATTGGAGCCACCCGTGCCGGTGTCATTGAAACAACCTTTAAGGAAGAAACAGAAACCGATTTGTTTGGCGAACAGACCGTGCTCTGTGGCGGCATAACCGCCCTGATCAAAGCAGGGTTTGAAACGCTGGTGGAGGCGGGCTACCAGCCTGAAATTGCTTATTTTGAATGTTTGCACGAGTTAAAGTTGATTATTGATCTGATTTATGAGGATGGCCTGGCGATGATGCGTTATTCAGTAAGTGATACGGCAGAGTACGGTGATCTGACCAGGGGGCCGCGGGTGATTAACGAGCAGGTCAGGTCAGAAATGAAGCGTATTCTTAAAGAAATTCAAACCGGTGAGTTTGCCAGGGAGTGGATTTTGGAAAATCAAGCCAACCGGCCGGTTTTCCAGGCCCTGCGGGAAAGAGAAAAGGAGCATTTAATTGAAGAAGTGGGGGCTAAGTTGCGGGGGATGATGCCCTGGCTGAGGAACAATGGCTAGGTTCAGACAGGCTTAAGTGTTAACAAAAACTTCATAATTTCTGTTCTCCGAGTTCGCCGGCCTGTGGTCTTATGACTATGACCGGCAGACCGGCAGGGTGCACCGGGAAACTGGTGCGCCTCCCAGTGTGGAAAGGAGGGCATGGTCATGCTAAGGAAAGGATAGAAGGGGCTGTGCTTTGCTCTTTTGCAAAACACAGCCCTTGTTTTATGTTTAACCTCGAACACCAGAGAAAGGAAAATGAAGAAACTGTTCCCATGCTGTTGGGCAAATTAAAAAACATAATTAAAGGAGAGTAAAATAATGATTAAAAAATATTTATCAATCATCTTGGCTTCTTTTTTCCTACTTGGCGTGGCGGCAGGTTGCGGCCAGCAGAAGCAGGCGGCCGGACCTGAAGTCAAAAATGTAATTTTGGCTACCACTACCAGCACGCAGGACAGTGGCCTGCTGGATGCGCTCATCCCGGAGTTTGAAAAAAAGACAGGCTATAAGGTAAAGACCATTGCGGTAGGTACGGGTCAAGCGTTGGCCATGGGTGAAAAAGGCGAGGCTGATGTTTTGCTGGTGCATGCTCCGGCGGCAGAAAAAGAACTGGTGGACAGCGGGGTGGGAATTAACTACCGCCTGGTGATGCATAATGATTTTATCGTGCTGGGACCCCCTGATGACCCGGCAGGTATAAAATCAGCAGCCGGCACTTTGGACGCCTTTAAGAAAATAGCCACCACGCAAAGCACTTTTGTTTCCAGGGGCGACGAATCGGGAACTCACAAAAAGGAGCAATCCATCTGGACAAAAGCCGGGATTGAACCGGCAGGAAAATGGTACCAGCAGTCGGGTACGGGAATGGGTAACACGTTGAACATTGCTT
>DMIY01000182.1 GCA_003457075.1 Desulfotomaculum sp.
ACCAGTGCCAGGTAACCTTTTTTATTCATCAGTAAGTGCTCCTTCGAAAATAAGATTTAACCACAGAGAACACAGAGAACACAGAGCATAATATTAAATGTGCCAGTGAGTATCAAAGTATTTAGTAGTCTTAAATTCAGATTTTATGTATGTTCTCTGTGGCTACTGTGTTTTTTGCCACTGACCGGGGGAAGCGACCCCCAGCGGCAGCGCTCCCGCCCTTTGGGCCATTTCTTCTACGATCATTGGCGAACCTACCCCGAACTGGTGGCGGTAAGAGCGATAAATGCCTTCCATCCACATCCATTCCTCGTCTTCACGTTCGGAAAGAGAAGCACGGGGGGTAGTTACCGTATTTGAGCGCAGCAGGGTTACGAAACGGCCGTCGGGGAACTGCCGTCCCACGTCAACGCAAAAAGAGCAGTCCGCTTCCCCTACATTAATGCGCCAGTTGTCTGCCTGCTCATTGATCCCGATGTCTACGTACTTATTTGCATTTTCTCCGTTAAAAGCAACTCCTGTAACATCATAAACCCTGAGTACGGGCCGGGAAGATCCCCATGCCGTTGCTCCATGAGTGGAACTAAACTCCACCAGTTTTGTTGCTGTGATTTCCCAATAGGCATAAAGCCAGTAAGGGTCTCTGGCCAGCAGCACCAGCCGGTCAATTCCGTAGGAGTGGGGCAACTCCGTAGGAGCCGGGCGAATGTGTTCTGAAAAAGGGGTGGGAATCGTCAATTCACAGGAAAACTCTTCTTTAAAGGTATGCCGGACCCGTTCGCTTTCCCGGGCTACGGGTACCTGAAGGCGTTGTTTTTTGAGCCAAAAAAGAATAATTGTAAATATTATTATGAACCCGATGGTCCAGGATAAAAAAAACATTGTTACCATAATTATCTCAATAACCTCCTTTTTTGTTATTGGTGAAAAATAAATATCCTCATCGGATTGGTGGCATAATGGAATTATCTGCGAAAGAAGTCTTTTTTATTATTGCCATTGCATAAAAGGTTTATGATCATAAAAAATTTTGCTTTTTTTGGAGGACGGAAGATGCCCAGGGAAATTGTGTTGGGTAACGGCAATGTGTAGGTAAATATAGATAGTTCTTTAAATATCAGAGATTTTTACTATCCTTATGTTGGTATGGAAAACCATGTTATGGGACATAAGTGCGGGGTGGGGATATGGATTGACGGCCTTTTTTCCTGGATAGACGAAAAAAACTGGTGTCTGAAGATCGGTTACCGGCCGTCCAGCCTGGTTGGCGAGGCAATAGCCTGGCGTGACGAACTGGGGTTGGAATTACGCTTTGTCGATGCCGTGCATTATGAGAGAAACATTTATTTGAGAAAAATTGTGGCCCGTAACCTGCGTGTGGGCAGGAGGGACTTGCGGCTTTTCTTTTATAATGATTTTAGCCTGGGCGGCTCGGATGTAGGGGATACCGCCCTGTATGATCCCGGTACGGGAACGTTGCTTCATTACAAGCGCAATTATTATTTTTTATTTAACGGGCGGTCGCGGGAGCAGGGGTTCTACCAGTATACCACAGGCATTAAGAGGTTTGGCCACCAGGAAGGTACCTGGCGGGATGCTGAAGACGGCTTCCTGGCCAATAACCCTATAGCCCAGGGATCCGTAGACAGCACAGTAAGCTTTAAGGTTGAGCTTGCTCCAGGCGAGGAAGAAGTGATCTACTACTGGATTATTGCCGGTCGAGACTTAAAAGAGGTAAGGGAGAACAACTATTATGTTATTAAGCAGGGACCCGGAGTCTTGCTGGAATCAACAGAAAAGTACTGGTATAACTGGGCACACAAAAACCAGCTTAGTTTTGCTGATTTATCTTCTGAAATTGAAGAATTGTTTTACACCAGCCTTTTGATCATTCGTACTCAGTTTGATAACCGGGGAGCCATTATTGCTGCCAACGATACGGATATCATGTCTACCAACCGGGATCATTACTCATACCTGTGGCCACGGGATGGGGCGCTGGTGGCTCATGCTATGGATAAGGCAGGTTACCCGGAGTTGACGATGCTCTTTTATAATTTCTGTCGCCGTCTTTTAAGCGAAGAAGGATTTTTTTGGCCCAAATATAATCCTGATGGTTCTATTGGGTCAAGCTGGCACCCCTGGCTTAAAGATAGGTACGGGTATCTGCCTGTTCAGGAGGATGAGACTGCCCTGGTGCTCTGGGCCATCGGCCAGTTTTATCGAATTTATAAGGGGTTCGAGTTTGTCAAGTCACTTTATTCAACATTGATTATGCCTGCCGCAGATTTCCTGGCGGAATACAGGGACCTGCGCACCGGCCTGCCTTTGGAAAGCTATGATTTATGGGAGGAAAGAAGAGGAAGTTTTACCTTTACTGCTGCGGCTGTTTACGGTGGACTGCAGGCGGCGGCTTATTTAGCAAAACTTTTTGGGGATCAGGCAAAGGCCTGCCGGTGGGAAGCAGCAGCCCGCCAGGTCAGGGCCGGTATTTTCAAGTATCTTTACAGCCAGGAACTGAACCGCTTTGTACGCGGGATTACATTTAATGAAGAAGGGGGTTTTGAAAAGGATTTTACCATGGAGAGCAGTTTATACGGTGTCTTTGCCTTTGGCGTGTTGCCGGCGCGACACCAGCGGGTGATCAGAACCATGCAGGCTATCTACAAAGGCCTGTGGGTGGATACGGATATTGGAGGAATGGCGCGTTATTCCAGCGATTATTATTTCCGCCGCTCTTCTGATCTGCAAAAGGTACCGGGCAATCCCTGGTTTATTTGCACTTTGTGGCTTGCCCAGTGGTACATTGGAGCGGCTCGCAGCCTGAATGACCTGTCCCGGGCCCGCGATTTATTGGGCTGGGTAGTAAAAGGACAGAGCCAGAGCGGAGTGCTTGCCGAACAGATTCATCCGTACACGGGCGAACAACTCTCAGTAGCCCCGCTTACCTGGTCCCACGCTGCTTTTGTACTGGCTGTATTAGAATATGTAGAAAAATATGGTGAGTTGACAGATTTCTCTCAAGCCACCAAGCCATTTAATACCGGATAACAACACTTTGCCCCTATTATTTGTTATTTAAGGGGAAAATAATTGTATGGTTTAGAGAATTGTAGTATAAAATTTAATAGTATGAAAATTTTAAATGAAAGGGGGGAAGATTAAATGAGCGAACATATTAAAGTTGCCGATCCGCTCGCGTTAGGGTATGGGGCATTTGCTACCACGTTATTTGCTTTGGGCTGGGTTATTGCCGGATTAGTTCCGCCTCCGTTGATGCTCGCTTACGTGCCGCTGGCTTTGTTTTTGGGTGGCATTACAATGTTACTGGCGGGNNGCACTTAATTTTGGCCCGGCGGCGCCTGCTGCGCCATTATTAATATTCATTCCTTTTACCTTTTTTACCCTGTACGTTTGGATTGCTTCCTTCAGGCTTAGCGCACTGGTAATTATCTTCTATACACTTTTGTTTGTTGCTTTGATTTTGTTGGACCTCGTCTTTTTGGGCTCCATGTCGCCCAGGGTAACTGGTATAATTTGCATCATCTGTGCTGTAGCCGGGTGGTATGTATCGGCGGCAGAACTCTTCAGGGCTGTGTACGGACGTACTATTCTACCTCTTTGTTCCAGGGAATAGAGGAATAGACAAATGGGTGCGTTTTTGCCAGGCTTATTTGAGGCCTGGTTTTTTTATGTATTTTCTGTTGCGACTTAGTATTTGCCGGTACTACCAGATGGTCAATTGGTGTTCTCTTTCCTTTGAAGTCAGGCCCAGGTGATGGTACGCCCGGGGGGTGGCCAGCCGGCCGCGCGGCGTGCGGGCCAACAGGCCTGCCTGCATTAAATAAGGTTCATAAACATCCTCTATAGTTGTTGCTTCTTCTCCCAATGCCGCAGCCATTGTCTCCAACCCTACCGGGCCGCCGCCAAACTTTTCGATTATAATTTGCAGCAACTTGCGGTCGATTAGATCCAGTCCCATCGGATCTACCCCCAGGAACCCAAGGGCTTCGATGGCTATTTCTTTAGTAATTATTCCCCTGGCCTTTACCTGGGCATAGTCGCGTACCCGCTTCAGCAGGCGGTTGGCCACCCGTGGAGTGCCTCTTGCTCTCAAGGCTATCTCGGTGGCGCCTCCCTCGTCGACCGGTATTTTCAAGATGTCCGCAGACCGCAGCGCTATTTGTACTATATCCTTTAGTTCGTAGTAGTCCAGGCGGCTGATGACGCCAAAACGGTCGCGTAAAGGTGAGGTCAGTAGACCGGTCCGGGTGGTGGCGCCGATGAGGGTAAAGCGGGGTAGATCCAGGCGAATGGAACGGGCGCCCGGTCCTTTACCAATAATAATATCCAGGGCAAAATCCTCCATTGCCGGGTATAGCACTTCTTCCACCGTCCTGCTCAATCTATGTACTTCATCAATGAATAACACGTCACCGGGCGATAAATTGGTCAGAATAGCGGCCAAATCGCCCGGTCTTTCAATGGCCGGGCCGGAAGTGATACGTATATTTACCCCCAGTTCGTTGCTGATAATCCAGGCCATGGTGGTTTTGCCCAAGCCGGGGGGGCCCAGGAGCAGCACGTGATCCAGCGCTTCTTTGCGGTGCATGGCTGCCTGAACGAAAACGGCTATGCTTTCCTTGATATTATCCTGACCTATGAAATCCACTAACCTGCGTGGCCGCAGGTTAATTTCTTCCTGGTCGTCCGAAGAAAAAACAGCAGAGATTATTCGTTCCGTCATGGTTTATAAAGCCTCCTGATTTCGAGCGGCAAGCCCTGGATTGGCAGCGCTCAATTGTTTTAAGGCAGCCCGCACCATATCGGCTGCCGTATTGGTAATATCTGCAGGTGTGGGCGCCTGTTGTACCGCTTTCCGGGCTTCTGCTTCGCCGTAGCCCAAGGCAATCAGAGCGGCCACGGCGTCGTTTTCCTCGGTTATGCTGATTTCCACAGGAGCGGTTTTTTTTAAGAGTGTGCTTTTCCCCAGCCTGTCCTTTAACTCTAAGACGATTCTTTCTGCGGTTTTACGGCCGATACCTGGAGCCCTTTTCAGCATTTCCACATTTCCTCCGGTCACAGCGGCTTGTAATGTTTCTGGATTCAGGGTGGAAAGCAACCCCATGGCCGCTTTTGGTCCCACCCCTCCCACACTGATCAGGAAGCGAAATAATTCCAGTTCGCTTTGATCATAGAATCCGTAAAGAAATGAACCATCCTCCCTGGAAATGAGGTGAGTATATAGCTTTACTTCCGTTCCTGGAGGCGGCAGGCGGTTTGCAGTCCAGGCGCTTACCTGCAGTAAGAACCCTATACCGTTGATTTCAATAATTGCTGTCTCACCCTGTGTTGCTACTATTATACCCCTTAAGAAAGCAATCACCGGTCCCAAGCTCCTTTTACCCCTGGTTTATGAGTTTGTGAAGTACTGCTTAAGCCTATAAATTCATTAGTGTAGTTCCTGTATGGTTTATCAACTGATTTTTTGTTGCCATGTAGGCGTGGCAGATGGCTACTGCCAGAGCGTCGGCTATATCGTCCGGGTTGGGAAGTTCTTTTAATTTTAATATTGCTTTGACCATGTACCGCACCTGTTGCTTGGTTGACCGCCCGTAGCCGGTTACCGCCTGCTTTATCTGCAGGGGGGTGTATTCACACACGGGCAGATTGGCACTAGCCGCTGTCAATATGGCTACCCCCCGCCCTTCTCCTACTGCCAGTGCGGTACGGCTGTTCTTATTGAAAAACAGTTCTTCTATGGCAAATTGCGAAGGTTTGTGCCTGTTTAATATTTCCTGTAGTTTATTGTAGATTTGCTGGAGGCGCACAGGCGCCGGCAGGCTTGCAGGAGTCTGGATGCATCCGTATTCCAGCAGGGTGAGCTGTCCGGAAATAAAATCGATCACCCCGAATCCTGTTCTGGCTATACCAGGGTCAATTCCTATGATACGCAACCTGGTCAACCTCTCCCTCGAAAATAGATTTTGCTTGC
>DMIY01000209.1 GCA_003457075.1 Desulfotomaculum sp.
AGCGCTTGAAATTTACTATGGCGCTAATTAGTAAAGACTGAAGGTAAACTTTTGCCGCACCTATCTAGACCGGCCATTTTCATAAACAGTAGCTATCAGTTCACAGCAACGGCCTCCTGGAATAATCATTATGATCTGCATCGCTCTGGTCGCCAAGATTAAACATTATAAAATTTCTTATCCTAAACAACTGGCAAGCGCATCCATCGCTTAATATTTCGTAATAGAACATGCAATGCCAAGGGACCTGTCCCTATGACATCTGCAAAATAAATTGATCTACACGCGCGTGTAGATCAATTTTCCGGCTTACTTTAATTCTAAAGACTTACTTCCCTGCCCCGTAAAAGATCCAGGGACAGAACAAAATCAAAACCACGATGATGATAATAATCCAAATCCACCCGTGGTAGTACCCACCCTGAGGCGCAATAGTGGGCATAAACAGTCCTCCTCTCTAATCACTTGACCAACCATCCTCTATCCTGCCTGAGCAACACCTGCAGAATTATAATAGAAACCGAAACCAACAACTAAAAGAATCAGAATAAGAAAAATCAGGAAAGCAAAGTTTCCACTACCACCACCAGTACCCGGAACGCCGAAACCCATTTAAATACCTCCTCTCATGTTTTTTAACGGACATTTTTCATGCCCAAAACCACAACTTAAATAAAGCAAAAACCAAAACCGACGATCAGCAAGATTAAAATAAGGAAAATCAGAAAAGCGAAGCCCTCATCCAACTGTAACTTGTATTCGTCGGCCATTGAATCACCCCCTCAAAACTGCATTAGCCAATCAGTATTTGTGGCCAACTATGATACCATATTATGGCGTGGGCTAAAGAAGTGTTACATAAACCCTGTTTAATTTTTATTTAACTATCACCGTATGTACTGGTGGTAAGCCCATACCGTCACCGGCAGCGCCAGGGCTATCAGGGCGACCAGAAGGATTCCCACCGCCCCGCGCCGGTAATTCTGGCGCCATGCCCAATGGGCATAGGTACCCAGATAAAAAGAAACTGCCAGCAAAAAAACCAAAGCCAGAACCTCAATCATCGCTGCCATTCTCCTCTCCTAAGCCCCCGCTGGGGGTAGTTTTTCTTAAAAGACCGATGCGGCGTATCTTGGTATCAAAAGTTATGCTTACCCTGGCTTCAGGATACAGCTCCGGCCAGTTCATGGCCTGCCACTGCGTGTAGGTAGCCACCAGACGCCGGGCTTTAAAACCAAAACCAAAAATGTCGGCGCGGAATTCTTCCTGGGTTTTACGCACCAATTCTCCGGCCGCAGTTTCCAGCCGCAAGTTCAATGCTCTTTCAAGAACGGCTAACTTTTCCGGCCGCTCGTAGTTTATCCCGCTTTGGATGGAGATAATCTCGGCATCCAAAGGAACCCGCGCCCGTATCTCGGGCATTCCCTGGGCATCCAGCCTCACCTTTATTTCAGGTTTTCTTTCTTTTTTTACTCTCAGGATAATAAAACGATCTGGCCGGCCGGGGTCAGGAAAGGCAAAGAGGCTTTCAAAAAACCATCCCCTGAGCATGTTCAGAATTGCCGTCTGGGTACCGTTAAGGGCACCCACCATTTTGCTGTCCCGAAAAACCGCCGAACCCAATACCTCCATCTCGCCACCGCCTTTATGGGGCATCTGGCCAGCCAGGAAATCCCCTTCACGAACCCCTTGAGGCTGGCGGTGGTGATGCACCTGTTCCGTTTCCTGCAAGCCTACCAGTATACACACAGGTTCAACGGACAGCGATTTTGAATCATTATAAAAATGGTGAATCTGGGCAAAAGGGATAAAACCCACATAACGCTGGGAACTGAACAACAACTCGGCATACTTGGCAGGGTTGTTTTCCATCAGCGGTTGAAACTTCTCCAACAATTCCCGGGCGCTCCCCTGGGAGACGGCCAAAAAAATGGTTCGACGGAATTCCGGAAAGCGCATCAGCGGGGCCATGTAACGATCCAGGCCCTCCCGGGCCAGTTCCCCGGAAAATATAATCACCTTCAAATGCCTAAGCGTAGAGCGTCTTTCCACGATGGAATTGATCATATCCAGCCCGGTAAGAATGGTTCTGCTTTCTACCGACACGGTTATTACCGGCTTTCCACCACCCCCGCCACCCTCACCCATACTATCGCCTCCGGCCATAGTCCGCGGCACACCGATCAACACTGTCATGGTAAGCACATTTTCCTTCCCTTTATCCAGCCCGACAAATAAAATGTGGGCCGTTTCGTCCGGCTCCCTGCCCCCCCAGCAACCGGAAAAAAGCAAAGGCGACAGCAATACTACCGCTACCAGAACCCGCCGGAACAATCGCCTGCAGAACCACCCGTTCATCCTAAAAACCGCCATCCTTTTTACCCGGCTTTTTTGTGATCACAGCCACGGCCAATAATACAACCGGCAGAAAAAAGGCGGGAATCCAGCCCCAAGTACGCACTACGTTGAGATCCACCCAAACCGTTTCACTCACATTGGCCGGAATAAAAGCTGCAGAAAAAATAATTAAAGCCACCGGTAAGATAAAAGGCCGGTAATAAGGCAACTTTAGCATCCGGGTAATGATTGACCCGGTAATGTAACTCCCAATGCTTACCTTCAACATTCCTACCAGGGCCCAAATGGGCATAAAAGCCGCCTCCACCCGTTGTATAAAGCGGCCGAAATAAATCAGGCGGGACATTTCAAAGGAAGGGATGGACATTTCCCGCAAAACAGAAACATCAAAAGTAACCTGCATGGCAACCAATGTTACCACCATAAGTAGGCCGCCAATAGCTACACCGCCCAGACCGGGCCTTCGCAGGGAAGGTTTTTTAAACGCAGGAGCAATAACGGCCAGTAAAAACACTTCTCCCATTACAGAACTTCTGATAAAACCCTCTTCCATCACTTTTCCCCAACCGGGACCCCCTAAAGGAAAGAGATAATCCAGTCTCCAGTATGGAAAAGTGAGAAGATTTATAAGCAAGAGGGCAAAGCCGATGAAAAAAACCAGCAACCAGGTGCTGCGGGCTATGGCTTCCAAACCAAGATAACAGGCTACTACCGCGCCAATCAGCATACTGGCCATGGCCATGCTAACCGGCAACTCCGGAATGCTTACCGTGAGCATGCGTTCGGCATACTGCCGTAAGATCACTGCTGTAGTCAACAAAAAAAACCCTAGGTAGATAAGGCAGAATAAAATGTTTAAAACCGGACCCACAAGTTCTTCTCCCGCTTCTATGATACTTTTTCCCGGGAACCTTCCCATCAAGACTGCCAGCGGCAAGAAAGCCAAAAGCCCGGTGGCCACAGTCACCAGAATAGCCATCCAGGCGGCGGTCTGGACCTTATCCACCAGAACGGCCGGAAAGGTAAGAAACATCTCAGCAAGAATAACAATTACCACCATTGCCGTTGCTTCCCGCTGGTTAATCTTACCTTCGTCGATCATTATTTACCTTTCCCCCTTTAAAACGGAAACGGTTAATCCACCGGCGGCTGATGGCCGGCTGGCGGCGTATATCCTGCGGCAGCAGGTATTCCGGCCGGTATTCCTGCTGCCATACATGTCCTTTGAATAATAGATCAGAGGAGGATCTGGCAAGAGGGGCCAGAGGAGCCAGGTAGGGTACGCCGAAGGATTTGGTGGCGGCCATCAGATGTAACTGGATGAAAAACCCCAGCATAAGTCCATAAATACCCATCACAGCACCTAAAAAAATATAAACAAACTGCAGCAAGCGTACTGTTAAAGATAACGAATAATTGGGAATGACATAACTGCCGGTGGCAGTCAGGGCTACAATAATAATTAATATCGGGCTTACAATACCTGCAGCCACCGCCGCCTGGCCCAAAATGAGGGCGCCGACAATGCTCAGGGTGGGACCAATTATACCCGGTATGCGGATGCCTGCTTCGCGGATTAACTCAAAAGACACTTCCATCAGCAACACTTCTACGATTGAAGGGAAGGGAACATTCTCCCTGGCGGCAGTAATGGACATCAGCAAATCAGTAGGAATCATTTCGTGGTGATAATTCACCACAGCCATGTAAAAACCAGGCAAAAAAGTAGCCAGTAACAGGCCGATCAGCCGGATGATCCGGAGCATGCTACCGTAAGGCCAGCGAACGTAAGCATCTTCGGAAGCCTGGAAAATGGAAAAGAAAGTAGCCGGGACAAGCAGGGCAAAAGGGCTGCCGTCCGACAGAATGACTGCCTGGCCCTGTACCAGCCCGGCCACCACCCGGTCCGGACGCTCGGTAGTATGAGTTTGCGGGAACAGGCTGAATGGGTTATCCTCAATGAACTGTTCCAGCATACCGCTCTCAATAATAAAATCGGTGCTGATAGAGCTAACCCGGCGCTTGACCTCTTCCACCAGTTGTGTATTTGTCAGGCCTGCCAGATACATTATTGCGCAATCAACCCGGTTTACCCGGCCAACCTTGAGAAACTCCGTAACCAGGTCGGGAGAATGTAAAGACTTGCGGATCAGGGCGGTGTTAACGCGCAGCGTTTCCGTAAAGCCCTCCTGGGGGCCGAGGATAACCATCTCGCTGGTAGGACGTTCCACATTTCGATGTTCCCACCCCTTCGTCTCTACGATGATAGCCTGTGAACAGGAGTCCACCAGGATAACGGTAGAACCCATCAGCACCCCGTCAACCACATCCCGCATCTCGGCACGGGTATCCACCTGGTTACCGGGCAACAAATGCCTTACCACCGTATCCAGTAAGGCCGGCCCCCGGTCCAGGCTCAGGCTGGAAAGCAGCATCAGTGGTTCCAGGATGGAAAGATTTTGCAATACCCTGTCCGTCATCCCGTCAACATAAACAGCGGCAGATGCTACCGGGGGATCGGTACCAATCGTGAATTCTCTAAAAATAACATCTTTATTGGTAGGTACATGGAATATCTTTTTAAAACAGGCCAGATTTTTTTTCAGGCTGGCGGATACTTCATCCACTTTACCCGGCTCGTTTTTATCTCCGGCCTCACCTGCCGGATTAGACCGATCCTCCTTATTACCACCACTGCCACTATCCTGCACGTCATCACTGCCTCCGGAACCCACCTGTTCTTGATGTCTTTCGCCGGTCTTACCACCGCAGCGATAATAGTCTGAAACCGGCACGGCACGGCGAGGCTTGACAAAGCCCCTGCCTCGCTGGAGATGTTTACCGGCAGCGGGAGCCTGGTTATCGCTCTTATTGTTGTCATCTGCCTGCGCATCATCCATGCCGGTATTTTGCCCTGCTTCCTGGTTCACCAGTTCAAAGGGACTGTCTTGCGGCGGACGGAAAATAAACCGCCTGGCCAGCCTTTCCCCGAAAGACACTTTCCAGCACCACCCGTACTTCGACAGCATCTTCTAGCTAGGATGATCAGATCAGGA
>DMIY01000213.1 GCA_003457075.1 Desulfotomaculum sp.
CAATAGTCCACGGATACGAGAACAAGACCAGTGGTATTGTTTATGTAAACATGGCTATCCTTGACAATACGCTGGAACTCAAAGTATGGGACTACGGCCGCGGCATTCCGGATGTCAAAAAGGCCATGCAGATGACTTATTCTACCGACCCGGAACGGATGGGTTTAGGCTTTGTCTTCATGCAATCTTTTATGGACAGCCTGCATGTAGATTCAACTCCAGGCAAAGGCACCACGGTAACCATGGTTAAGTCGGCAGCGTCTGTCGTACCTGTTTAAGCAGGTAAATCATTGAGGGTGGATCATTGTTTATGGAAAACAGATTATTAGAGATGAACCTGCCTCGTTTTCCGTTGCTGCAGGATCAGGAAATGCGGGAGTTGCTTTGCTCTGCCCAGGCTGGCGATGTCCAGGCCCGGGAAAGATTGACTAATTGTAATTTAAAGCTGGTTTTTAACCTGGTGAAGCGTTTTCAGAATAGGGGTTATGAACTGGAAGACCTGTTTCAGGTCGGGTGCATAGGCTTGATGAAGGCTATTGACAAATTCGATTTGGGCTACGATGTGAAGTTTTCTACTTATGCCGTACCCATGATTATTGGGGAAATCCGCCGCTTTCTACGTGATGACAATCCGGTAAAAGTCAGCCGTTCCGTGAAAGAAATTGCTTATAAGGCGCAAAAAACAAGGGAGCGCCTGGCAAGTCACCTTGGCCGTGAGCCTTCTGTGGGGGAAGTGGCAGGAGAACTGGGTATATCCCGGGAAGAAGTTGTAACTGCCTTGGAAGCTGCCCAGTCGCCTACCTCGATTTATGAAACTTTGCACCAGGATGAGGGAGATCCCATTTATTTGCTCGATCAACTGCGCGGCGAAGTAAATGGCGAATTATCTTTGTTGGAACGCATGGCCATTAAGGAATTATTGTTGAATTTGCCGGAGCGGGACAGAAAAATATTAATGTGGCGCTTCTTTGAGGACAAGACGCAGGTCGAAGTGGCCCGGCGGCTGAATCTTTCGCAGGTACAGGTCTCGCGGCTGGAACGCCAGGCATTGCGAAAGTTAAAAGACTTATTGGAAGTAAAGGAAGAGGTCAAATGAATAAAAATTCACTTCCGGCACATAATAAGAAAGCAAAAACGTTTATTTTTGAAGGAGGAATATTATGCACATCAAAGTTTTAGAGATGGTCGGATCTTCGCCGAACGGCTGGAAGAGCGCAGTTCAAACTGCCGTTAATGAGGCTTCCAAAACCGCAGGCGATATAGTTGGTGTGGAAGTGGTCAATTTTACTGCTAATGTGGAAAATGGCCAGGTTGCTGAGTACAGGGCCAATGTAAAGATAGCTCATAAGGCGTAGGGAAATTACCCTGGCCGGATCGGGGCAGGGTGCTGATGAAGATTTCTATATTGTGCGGAGGTAGGGCGAGATCCTGCCTCCGCACCGGTTTTTTTAAGGTTTTTGTTGGTATCGTATAAATTCCTGATTCAAAGGGGATCATAAGTGTTAAAAAGGAAGGCTCACAGGGATGGATCGGAGTTTAGATTCTCAACCACTGGAAATGCAGAAAAAACAATACGCCAAGATGGTAGATGAAGTAAATCCGCGGCCGCCTTTAGCACGCAATGTTTTCGGGGCTTTTGTGATCGGCGGCTTGATTGCAGTGCTTGGTCAGCTTTTTTTGAGTCTTTTTCAAAGCTGGGGTCTGAATATTCGGGAAGCCGGGGCAGCCATGTCGGCTACCCTGGTTTTTCTGTCCGCCCTGTTTACTGGCTTGGGTATCTATGACGAAATTGCTAAATTTGGTGGAGCAGGTACGATAGTGCCCATAACCGGATTTGCCAATTCCATGGTTGCCCCGGCCATGGAATACCGGGCAGAAGGCCTGGTGCTGGGCGTGGGCGCCAGATTGTTTACCGTAGCCGGGCCGGTGCTGGTTTTTGGAATTGTTGCAGGATGGTTGATAGGGTTATTGTACTACTTTTTCCGCTAAGAGGTGTTAAAGTTGGCGGCGCCAAAGAAAATCGGCCAGCAAACGGTTTGGTTTCAAAACCCGCCTGTTATCCTGTCCACGGCGACCATAGTAGGGCCAAAGGAAGGGCAGGGACCACTGGCAAAAACCTTTGACAAAATAGTGAAGAATAATTATTACGGAGAGCAAACGTGGGAAAAAGCAGAGCGCCGGATGTTGTTGGAAGCAATGCAAATGGCTATTGAAAGAGCCGGCTTGACTCCTTCGGATTTTGACTGTATGCTGTCTGGTGATCTTTTGAACCAGATTGTCAGCGCCAATTTTGCGGCGCGGGATTTGGGCATACCCTTCCTGGGCCTGTATGGCGCATGTTCTACCATGTTTGAAAGTATAGCCGTCGCTTCTATGCTTATTGATGGTGGTTTTGCCGACTACGTGCTGGTAGGTACGTCGAGCCACTACGCTACCGCCGAGCGCCAGTACCGCTTCCCTACTGAACAGGGGGTACAGCGTCCTTTACATGCCCAGTGGACAGTGACCGGTGCGGCAG
>DMIY01000166.1 GCA_003457075.1 Desulfotomaculum sp.
CCGCAGCGTAGACAGAATATTTCACTACCTGGTTCCCGAGGAATTCGAGGATCAGGTGGCAGCGGGCAGTCGCGTGCAGGTTGCCTTTCGTCAACAAAAGCTGGAAGGTTATGTGGTTGGCTTCAGTCAACCTCCTGAGTTGAATAAGATTAAAAAGATAACTGCCGTTCTGGACAGGGGGCCGGTTTTTGATTCGTGCCAATTAACCCTGGCCCGCTGGATGGCTTCTTATTACCTGTGCCCGGCCGTTAGTGCCTTGCAGGCCATCATCTGGCCCCGGCTGGCAGCCGTTCCCCGTACGGTGCAGGGACTCTGGCTTTCATCCCCTGCTAATCCTGGACCCGACCTCTCACGTACACCCGGCCAGGCCGCAGCATGGAAGGCTGCTTCGACTCAACCCGGTTTAACCCGTCAGGAACTGGCTGCTACTGCCCATGTTTCTGTGGGTACCGTGGATGCCATACTTGCCAAGGGGTTATTATATACCAGGGAACGGAAAGTCTGCAGGAATCCTTTAGCCGGAGAAAACCCTTCAGTAATTACACCACCGGTCCTGACCACCCAGCAGGCAGCCGTTTACCGGGAAATCAACGATGCCCTGCAAGAGGGAAAACATAAATATTTTCTTCTGCATGGAGTTACCGGCAGCGGGAAAACCGAAGTATATTGCCGCAGTGTTGCCAGTGCGCTGGGGTTAAACCGTCAGGCAGTGATCCTGGTTCCTGAAATTGCTCTCACACCTTTTTTAATAGAAACCTTTTATTCCCGTTTTGGTCAACAGGTGGCAATTCTCCACAGCCGCCTGTCTGCCGGTGAAAGACATGATGAATGGATACGTGTCCAGGATGGAAAGGCAAAGGTTATCCTGGGAACTCGCTCGGCGTTGTTTGCTCCACTGAAGAATCCCGGTTTAATCGTTATTGATGAAGAACATGAACCATCTTATAAGCAGGAAGAAGCGCCCCGTTATCATACCCGTACGGTTGCTTTGCAGATAGCGAAAGAAAAAGGAGCAGTGGTTGTTTTGGGAAGTGCGACTCCTTCCCTGGAATCCTACTATGCTGCTCTTTCCACGGGTTCTTACCGGTTGCTGCAGATGAATGAGCGGGTGGAATACCGTCCCCTGCCTTACGTGCAGGTAGTGGATATGAGACAAGAGTTGCATAAAGGCAATCCAGGACTCTTCAGCCGTACTCTGAGCCTGGCTATTCAAAACCGCCTTGCAAAACACGAGCAGATTATCTTATTTTTAAACCGGAGGGGCTTCTCGACGTTCGTAGTTTGCCGGGAGTGCGGTCTGGTAATGAAGTGTCCCCACTGCGATATATCACTTACCTACCATATCAACGGCCGCCTGATTTGCCACTATTGCAATTACTCTGTTCCGGCGCCTGCCTTGTGTCCTGGTTGCCGCAGCCGGTATATAGGCTACTTTGGTGCGGGTACCCAAAAAATAGAGCAGGAAGTGCAGCGATTGTTTGCAGGCGCCAGAGTTTTGCGGATGGACAGCGACACAACTACGCGTAAAGATTCTCACCGGCAAATTCTGCAGGCTTTCCGCAGGGGTAAAGCAGATATTCTCATCGGCACTCAAATGGTTGCCAAGGGGCTGGATATTCCCTCGGTTACCCTGGTGGGAGTGGTAAATGCCGATACTACCCTTTATATGCCTGACTTCCGGGCCAGCGAAAGAACTTTCCAGTTGCTGACCCAGGTGGCCGGACGGGCAGGCCGTGGTGAATTGGGAGGGGAGGTATTAATCCAGACTTATACGCCTGAACATTATGCCATAACGGCTGCTAAAAAGCATGATTATGAAGGCTTTTTCCAGCAGGAAATAAAAAACCGGGGACTTTTGAACTATCCTCCTTTTACTCGTTTGTGCAGGTTCCTGGTAACAGGCACATATCAAGTGGAGGTGGAAAATGCTGCCGATGCTCTGCGTGATATTTTGAATGAAAAAATAAAAAACGCGGGATTTGATGATCAAATACAGCTTATGGGAGCAGCTCCCGCACCGCTGGCCAGGATAAAAAACCGTTATCGCTGGCACCTGGCGCTAAAGGCTGCCGGGATAGAACAACTGCAGGAAATAGCCCTGGCCGGGCTAAGTGAATTCGACCGGCGTTTTTCATCCGGGCGGATAAGAGTTGCTGTGGATGTGGAACCCCAAAACATGATGTAGACAGAAGGGAAGTCGATTTTCTTGGCCGTTTTTCAAATTATCCAATATGGTGATGACGAAGTCTTAAGGGAAAAAGCAAAAGCAATTACTAAAATTACACCAAACGTGCACAAGTTGCTGGATAACCTGCGGGATACCATGTACAGCGCCAAAGGAGTAGGTCTTGCCGCTCCTCAGATTGGCGTTTCCAAGCGGGCCATTGTAGTTGATACGAATGAAAAACTGATAGAGTTGCTTAACCCGGAAATAATGGAATTTTCCGGAAGCGAAACCGGTGAAGAAGGGTGTTTGAGTTTGCCCATCGTGTTGGGGGATGTAAAGCGAGCCGTCCACGTTCTGGTTAGGGGACTGGACCGCTATGGACAGGAAGTGCAACTTGAAGCCAGTGGTTTTCAGGCCAGGGCGCTGCAGCATGAAATCGATCATCTGGACGGGATCCTGTTTATTGATAAGGCGGTTAATATACGCAAAATTAAAGCTTTTTAAAGAGGTGTTTTTAAAGACATGCGTATTGTATTTATGGGCACACCCGGATTTGCCGTACCAGCCCTGCATGCCTTGCTAAATGAACACTACCAGGTAGTAGGAGTGGTTACCCGGCCCGACCGCCCCAGAGGAAGAGGTCAAAAAACAAATCCTTGCGCGGTAAAGGAAACGGCTCTTAACAGCGGGCTGCCTGTTTTCCAGCCATTACAGTTAAACGAACCGGAGTTTATCCGGCAGTTGGAACACTTGTCTTGTGACGTTATTGTGGTGATAGCTTTCGGGCAGATCCTGCCACCAGCCGTTTTGAGCTTGCCCCGCTGGGGGTGCGTTAATGTTCACGCATCTCTTTTGCCTGAGTACCGCGGCGCTGCTCCCATTCACCGGGCAGTCATCAATGGAGAAACCAGAACGGGAGTTACCACTATGCTCATGGATAAGGGCCTGGATACGGGAGATATTTTATTGCAGGAAATTCTGCCGATCCAGGAAAGCGATACAACAGGCGCATTACATGACCGCCTGGCCGGAATGGGGGCAAAGCTGCTGGTTAAAACGCTGTATCTATTAACCGGTGGAAAGTTGGTTCCTCAATCCCAGGATCATTCCAGGGCTACCTACGCCCATCCCCTTTTGCCGGAAGATGAAGTGATCAGGTGGGAGTCACCGGCGCGTAACATCTTTAATCATGTCAGGGGGATGAA
>DMIY01000219.1 GCA_003457075.1 Desulfotomaculum sp.
AAAGATTTCGGTAGTCATTACCAGTAAAGGAGCTGCCTCATTTATAGAGAGGTCGCCGGTAATTAAGCCTACCCTGTCCTGTCCAAATAACCGGCCGAAGTCCCTATACTTTTGATTGGACAAGGCTTTTAAAGGTGATGTGTAAACCGCACCGGCCCCATCCTGGGCCAGGATTTTCTCCAGCAGTTTTTCAGCGATCAGGGTTTTACCTGTGCCGGTAGGTGCGGCTACCAGAACAGAGTAACCGTCCAGCAGGAACGCAATGGCTTTTTCCTGAAAGGCGTCAAGCTTAATTGGTGATGAAACCGGAGCCGGGAATAACCGCTGACGCCGGGGCCGGCGCAGGATATCCTCAGCCCTTACTTCTGCTTTTCTCAAATTAAAGGAGCGCTCCCTTTTTGTTAATCAACTGTAATACTCCACTCTTTATTATACACTAAAGAAATCTTTGTGCAAATCCTTCCTTAGAAATAGATCGGGGGTTCTCTATTGATGCAGATCGCGGTATAATAAATTTAACCTGTATTATACAACGAGGGAGGGGGAGCTTGTGTCCAAAAAATACCCGGTGGACTACCGGGTAAATCTAGGCCAGAACGGCAACGTCATCAGTATAGAAGTTACCTGTTGCAAGCGTCGTATCGGAGAACTGCGTTATCACGATGAGCAGAGTATAACATGTCCCGTTTGCGGCGCCAGACACCTGTTGCGTCTGCAGTACAATCATTTTCATCTTGCGTTGACAGAATCAGGAATCACCTTGACGGGCGAAACATAAAATTGCTTCCCGTACCAGCTTGGCAGCTAAAAGAGAGGTGCGCCCGGAAGGATCATAAACAGGGTTCACTTCTACCAGATCCATACCCACTACCTGCGTGCTCTTAAGACAATGCAGCGCCTGGATTATTTCCTGCGGTGTACAGCCGCCCGGTTCCGGTGCGCCTGTTCCAGGAGCATAAGCGGGATCTACCACGTCTATATCCAGGGTTATGTATACCGGCCGGTTTCTTATGGCGGAGAGTATTTTGTCTAGCGAAGAAGCCACTTCTTCCGGGAACAAATTAGTATGCAGGCGTGCATAGACAAGTTCCTGGCGGGTACTGGAACGGATGCCTGCCTGAAAAATATTGTCTCCTCCTACTGCATCGGCCACCCGCCGCATAACGGTGGCATGGGAAAGGGTTGCTCCCTGATACTCGTTTCTTAAATCCGCATGGGCGTCAAAATGAAGCACAGCCAGGGCGGGATAAAGACGGGAAACAGCTTCTATTACAGGCAGGCTAAGCAAGTGTTCTCCCCCCAAGACAAGTAAAAACTTTTTTGAGGACAAAAAATGTTCTGCTACCGATTTAATACGCCTTAAGCCTTCTTTTACGTCGCCTGGAGGTAATATTACATCTCCTGCGTCATAATAAATGTAATCTGCCAGATCGCGATCGAGCTGAAGGCTGTATTCTTCCAGACCCTCGCTTAAGAGCCGGATATGTAGCGGTCCCAGGCTTGTACCGTGCCGGAAGGTAGTGGTAAAATCCATCGGTACACCTAGAATCACTGCCGAAGCTGTCGTGTAATCATCAGTGCACCCCATGAAACCGGCAGATTTTTTGAGCATTTTCCACATCCTATCCCGAAAATTATCTTTTTTTCGCAGGCTCAATAAGTACATCTCCACATAATTAAACATCCATATTTTAAAGGCGGGTGCAATGGTTTTGGGCGAACGGCTTGCACCTGAACCCCCCCTGATAAGGGGGGCAGGAAGTTAAAACAGTATGCGTGTCCGGTTAACCATATAAAACCCTACCCCCCCCTGATAAGGGGGGTAGGGGGGTTCGTCCGTTAATTTGGGTACTGTTTTATGTGGAGTTGTACTAAGGGTAAGCTACTCCTGCTTCTCTCTTCCTGCTCCTTAACTGTTTACAAGTTCCGCCACAAAGGGAGGCAAAACAAAAGCAACCTCATGGACAGAAGGACTGTAGTAACGAGTATCCAGCTCTTCCAGTTTGGCTGTATCCACCTTCAGGGGATCGTATTTCTTGCTGCCCATGGTAAACGACCACAGGCCGCCCGGGTAAGAAGGCACATTGGCCAGGTAAAGCCTGGTTAGCGGAAAAATTTCCGAGATGCGGCCGAAAACCTGCCTGATCAGTTCCTTGTTAAAAAAAGGTGACTCTGTTTGGGCCACAAAAAGCCCGTCTTCCGTCAGCGCATGATAAACATCCTGGTAGAAATCAGACGCAAACAAGCCTTCCGCCGGTCCCACCGGATCGGTAGAGTCCACAATAATCAGATCATAAGATTTTTTGTTTTCCCTCACGTGCTTGATCCCGTCATCGATAATAATTTCTATCCGTGGATCATGCAAAGAGCAACTGATTTCGGGCAGGAATTTTTTTGCCGCTTCAATTACTCCGCTGTCTATCTCTACCAGTGTAGCCTTTTCAATCAGGCGGTGTTTGAGGATTTCCCGTATGGATCCTCCGTCTCCGCCACCAATAACCAACACCCGGCGCGCCCTGGGATGTGTGTTCAAACCAACGTGAGTAATCATCTCGTGATACACAAATTCGTCAATTACAGTGGTCTGGATAACATCATCCAAAACAAGCATCCGTCCGAACTGTACAGTATCATAGATAGCCAGTTCTTGAAAGGGTGTTTGCTCATAATGAAGAACCTTTTTAATCCGGCAACTGATGGCCATATCCGGTGTTTGTAGTTCTTTAAACCAGGAATTCATTGTTTCCCCTTCCCTTTTTTGAAGAATTTTAATACCACATAGGTACTGCCGCCAGAGCGCAGGCAATCTTTTCAACGCGGTGTTCTACCGAAGCAATCTTTGAATCTACCATTTCAATCCCGCGGGAACCAAATGCCTCATCCAGCATTTCTTTTATTTTGTCCCGTGCTTCCTGTTCCGGGCAATGACCGGCAAACTCCATGATTACCCCTAAAGAGTTTGCCCCGATGGCTATTCCTACAGCCGCAGCGATCAACTCGCCGGGTGTCTCGCTAATAATATGTCCATAAGCAACGGGGACCAGTGAACCGGCGGGAATAGCCAGCCCTGCGTCATATTTTGCACCCGGTGGAAGGATACTGCTCACGCGGATCAGGTTGATATTGCCAATCCCTCCAGCCAATAAAGCATTGTCGAACGCCGTCAGGTGACTGTTGCCTTCCGCGCTGGCAGCAGTTAAAAAGTATTTCCGGGGAGTCGGTAGCATTTTGCAAAATTCCTCCTAAATGTCAAGTAGTGCAAAAGAACAAATAATATTATAACAGAAGCATTTAAAAAGTGAAGCAAAAAATATTTAGTTAATCTGTACGGGCAGCCAGGTCAATATTGGGAGTAGATAGCTTAGCACGGGTACGGCTATATAATTGTCCGGAATGGTATTTTGATCCAGCAAAAATTGATCCAAACTGATAAACGAGCTTATATTTTTTGAGTAAATATCTCAGCAGTATTTGAATGAGTTTTGTCGAATATATCCATATATTTACGATAAAAAAGGTGGTCA
>DMIY01000094.1 GCA_003457075.1 Desulfotomaculum sp.
TCTGTCTGAGGCTACTTCCTTGTATTTTCTTGATTTTTTGCAGAATTCTGTCCCGCTCTGTTTTTTCTATCTGTTGCAGAATACTAACTGGTTTACCCGTTAATATCTTCTTAATTTCTTGTCCTAGCCTTTCATCATTTATCTTCGTTTGAGACCCGTCCTCCAGACACTGGACGGTAGCGATTTCTCCCGTGAATTGCAGGAAGCGTTGCTTCGCTGTTTCCCTGTCATCCGCAAAGAGCCCGAGTATAAACCAGGTTTGTACCATCCTGCAAAGGTTTTCTCCTTGAACATAGGCTGAACAACTGCTCCATTGATAATTCTGTGCTTTTTCAACAATTCCCGCTTTTACCGGGTTTTGATGGATATATCGGATCACTGTTAGTAAATAGGCATTATTCTCCACGCTTTCGCTCTTGAATCGGTCTTGAAATACATGGCCTATCCGGTTATACTTCCGGTTATACCAATATGCATAGCTGGTTCCCAACCGCTTCATAAAAACCGAAATGCCTTCATGCCCTTCCTGTATTAATAAATGAAAATGGTTTCCCATTAAGCAGTACCCGAGCAAGGTGGATCCGGTCTCCTTTGTATATCGCTCAAGGGTTTCCAAATACCTCCGGTGGTCCTCTGCGTCGTGAAATATTTCCTGGCGGTTTATTCCTCTCGCAATGACATGATAGATTCCTGTTCCGCTCTTTTCTCTGGCAGTTCTGGGCATTTTCCTCTACCCTTTCGGATTTTACCTTATTCTACCACTATCTATCTTCACAAACAAGGGGGCAAACAGGAGAACCGTCCCCTTGTTTGCTTGTTTGGAAGCAGGAAATACTAAACTTAAGATAGAATAAATAGTATGTAGTTTCACAGTTCTTTCTGCCAAGAGGTGGATCATGCATTTTATAAAGGTTCACGGCCTGGGTAATGACTTTATACTGGTTGACGATATAAAACAGCAAAACCATCTGCCTCCCGATTTGCATGAACTGGCAAAAAAGGTATGCCACCGCCAGTTGGGGATAGGAGCAGATGGTTTGGTATTGCTCTTACCCTGTTCAGAAGCTGATGCCCAAATGCGGATCTTTAATCCTGACGGCAGTGAAGCCCAGATGTGTGGCAACGCCATCCGTTGCGTAGCCAGATACCTCTATGAACACGGCCTTGTCCGGCAGGAGGAGATAAAGATAAAAACACTCGCGGGCATGATCCTGCCCCGGATAATTTTAAATGGCGGTCAGGTAGTTGCGGTGCGGGTGGACATGGGGGAACCGCGCCTGGAGCGGGCGGAGATCCCCATGCTTGGTCCGGCGGGACGGGTGATCAATGAACCTTTACACGTGAACGGCAGGGTTATGGCTGTAACTGCCGTTTCCATGGGTAATCCCCATTGCATTGTCTTTGTGCCTGATGCGGAACTGGCGCCGCTGGCGGAACTGGGAGCCGGAATCGAACACCACCCCTTTTTCCCGGAGCGGACTAATGTGGAATTCGTTCAGGCGCTCAACCGGACGGAACTGAAAATGCGTGTTTGGGAGCGGGGAGCAGGAGCCACCCTGGCCTGTGGCACAGGGGCGTGTGCGGCGGCGGTAGGTGGCGCTTTAAACGGCTTGACCGAAAAAGAGGTGACGGTTCACCTGGCGCTGGGAAGCCTGTTTGTTAAGTGGGCGCAGGACAATCACGTCTATATGACAGGCCCGGCGGAAGAAGTGTTCCACGGAGAGTTTCTCTGTTAAGAAAAATAAGAAAAAGACTTCAGGCAGGAGGTTTTTGTTTTGGCGTTTGTCGAAGCGCAGCGTATGCAGAATTTACCCCCTTATCTTTTCGCCCGCATCGAGAAATTGATCGACCAAAAAAAAGCTGAAGGCATAGACATTATCAGTCTGGGCATAGGCGACCCGGACCAGCCTACACCGGAACATATTGTGCAGGAATTGATCAAGGAAGCAAAAAATCCCGCCAACCATCAGTATCCTTCTTCGGCAGGAATGCTTTTATACCGGCAGGCTGTGGCAAGATGGTACAGGCGGCGGTTTAATGTAGAACTGGATCCTCAAAAAGAAATAGTTGCGCTGATCGGCTCCAAAGAAGGAATTGCTCATCTCTGCTGGTGCTGTCTTGATCCGGGTGACGTGGCTTTGGTACCCGACCCCGGTTACCCGGTGTACGCTACAGGCACTGTTTTAGCAGGCGCTGTTCCTTATTACATGCCGTTGGTGGCAGAAAAAGACTACCTGCCGGATCTTTCGGCTATTCCTTCAGACATAGCCAAAAGAGCCAGGTTGATGTTTCTTAACTATCCCAACAACCCCACCGGGGCGGTTGCCGGTGAGCGCTTTTACCGGGAAGTGGTATCCTTTGCCCGGGAATTTGAAATTCTGGTTTGCCACGATGCTCCTTACTCAGAAATAGCCTTTGACGGCTACCGGCCCGTGTCTTTTTTGCAGACTTCCGGCGCAAAGGAAACAGGTATTGAAGTTCATTCCATGTCCAAGACCTTTAATATGACCGGCTGGCGTATTGGGTGGGCCGCCGGTAATCCGGAGGCAATTCAAGCCCTGGGGCGGCTTAAATCAAATGTAGATTCCGGACAGTTTCAGGCTGTCCAGAAAGCAGCAATTGCCGGTCTGGACGGTCCGTCAAATGATCTGGAAAGAATAAACGGGATTTACCGTCGGCGCCGGGATATTGTGGTAAACGGCCTTAACTC
>DMIY01000079.1 GCA_003457075.1 Desulfotomaculum sp.
CGCCGGGCAGGTAAGCATCATCTACCGGCGAAGCGAACAAGAGATCACCGCCCAGGCAGAAGAAATACACCACGCCAAACAAGAAGGCATAGCATTCCAGATGCTCACCAGCCCCAAAGCATTTCACAGTACAAACGGGCAGCTCAAGCAAATCGAATGCATCAAAAACGAACTGGGCGAACCCGACGCCGGCGGCCGACGCCGGCCAGTACCGGTAAGCGGCAGCGAATACCTGCAGGAAGTAGATACCGTCATCATCGCCATTGGCCAGGCGCCGGACACAGAAAGCCTGCCGGTAGCAGTAAACAAAAACGGCACCATCATAGCCGACCCGCACACCCTGGCACTTACCACACCGGGCATATTCGCCGGCGGGGACGCCGTAACCGGACCGGCCACAGCAATAAAAGCCATAGGCGCAGGAAAAAGAGCGGCCCAATCCATACACAACTACCTGCAGAGCGAAACGCAAACCATACTGGACACAAAAACACAAGAAACAGCGTCTCCACGCTTTGCGCCAGGAGAAATACCAGTACAAAAAGCAGCCCAGCCGCAGCATATAGAGCCACAAACAAGGAAGACCAACTTTAACGAAGTGTGCACAGGCTACACCGAACAGCAGGCCAAAGAAGAAGCAGACCGTTGCTTAAACTGCGGCGTCTGTTCGGAATGCGGAGAATGTGTCAGAGCCTGCCTGCGTGAAGCCATCAACCACGACATGCAGGATACGGAACTGGAAATACAAGTAGGCGCAGTAATCCTAAGCCCCGGATTTAAAGCCTACGACGCCGGGCAACTGGACTACTACGGTTACGGCATCTACCCCAACGTCATCACCAGCATAGAACTGGAGCGAATTTTAAGTGCCACCGGGCCTTACCAGGGACACCTGATTCGCCCTTCCGATGGAAAGGAACCACTGAAAATGGCCTTTATTCAATGTGTAGGTTCCAGAAACTGGAGGATCGGCCGTGACTATTGCTCGGGAGCCTGCTGCATGTATGCCTTAAAGGAAGCAGTAATTTCCAAGGAACATTCTGCCCAACCGTTGGAAACGACAATGTTTTTCATGGACATGCGCACGCACGGCAAGGACTTCGAACGCTATTACGAGCGGGCTAAAAATGAATACGGTGTGCGGTTTGTCCGCTCGCGTGTCTATGGTGTGGAAGAAACGGGCCACAATGGCGAACTTAAAATCAAGTATGCAGAAGAAAATGGCCTGCTCAAAACAGAAGTCTTTGACCTGGTGGTATTGACGATAGGGTTAACCCCTCCCCCGGAAGCAGAAGATTTAGCGCAGGCGGCAGGGATCGAGTTAGATAGATTCTCTTTCTGCGAATCGCCGGAGTTTTTACCCTGCTCTACTTCCCGCGAAGGTATTTTTGTGGCCGGTGTCTTCAAAGGACCCAAAGACATTCCGGAAACAGTAACAGAAGCCAGCGCTGCCGCCGGATACGCGGCCCGACTTTTAAGCAGTGCAAGGGGTAGCCTGGCAAAAATAAAAGAGTTCCCACCTGAACGGGAAATTACACGCCGGCAGAAACCGCGTGTAGGTGTATTCGTATGCAATTGCGGAATTAATATCGGCGGCGTGATTAACGTTTCGAATGTGGCAGAATATACGGCCAAGCTTAAAAACGTAGTCAATGTCGAGGAGTTTTTATTTACCTGTTCGCAAGACAGCATTGAAAAAATTAAAATGGTTATTCAGGAATTGGATATTAACCGGGTGGTGGTGGCTTCCTGTACTCCGCGCACACACGCGCCTTTATTCCAGAGTGTAATGCAGGAAGTGGGTCTTAATCCTTATCTTTATGAGCACGTGAATATCCGTGAACATTCCTCCTGGGTACACCGCAACTGGCCCGAAGTAGCAACCAAAAAAGCGCAACAATTGATCAAAATGGCCGTTACCAAGGTGCAATTACTCTACCCCATTCATCCGTCAACAAGTGAAGTAGATCATAACGCGCTGGTAGTCGGCGGCGGGGCGGCAGGGATGGTGTCTGCTCTTTCTCTTGCTGAACAGGGCTATAAGATATACCTGGCAGAAAAAAGTAATCAGTTGGGCGGAAACGCTCGCCATATCTTCTACACGTTTAAAGATAAGGACATTCAACAAAAAGTTGCTCAACTGATTGAACAGGTTCAGCAAAACCCCTTAATTGAGGTAATGTTTGGAACAGAGATAGTAAATGTTAAAGGATATCCGGGAAACTATCAAACAACTCTGACTGCAAATGAACAACAAAGAGAAATAACCCACGGAGTGGCAATCATTGCTACCGGCGCCAGGGAATATCAACCCAAAGAATACCTTTACGGTACAGATGAGCGTGTAATTACCCAGAGGGAACTGGAAGCCAGACTTGCTCTGGGTCAAAAATACAACAATATTGTAATGATCCAGTGTGTCGGCTCCCGTAATGAAGAACGGCCATATTGCAGCCGCATCTGTTGTACGCAGGCCGTTAAAAATGCCTTAAAAGCTAAAGAACTAAATCCGGACGCCAATATTTTTATCCTCTACCGTGACATCCGGACATATGGCTTAGCTGAAGAATATTACACCCATGCACGTGAAAAGGGAGTGTTTTTTGTTCGCTACGAACCGGAAGAGAGTCCTGTTGTTCAGGTTAAAGAAGAAAAGCTGGAGGTAACAATAAAAGATCGTATCCTTCAGGATGAACTGGCTTTGCAAGCAGACCTGGTTGTTTTAAGCGCAGGAGTTGTGCCGCAAGAAGACAACGGACGATTGAGCCAGTTGTTTAAAGTACCTTTAACGGCCGATGGCTTTTTCCTGGAAGCGCATATGAAACTAAGGCCGGTGGATATAGACGCCGATGGCCTTTATTTATGCGGAATGGCCCATGCTCCCAAGTCACTTGAAGAATCGATCGTTCAGGCCAATGCTGCAGCCATGAGGGCAGTTACCATTCTGGCCAAAGAAAAACTGGAAAATGTGGCGATTACTGCTGTGGTAGACAAAGATATTTGTATTGGCTGCGGAATGTGTGTGGAAGCCTGCGACTACGGAGCCCGTTCAATTAATGAAAAAACGAAAAAGGCCGAGGTGGTGGAAGCCTTATGCCAGGGCTGTGGGGCCTGCGTAGCTGCCTGCCCAAGTAATGCATCTCAACAAAAAGGATTTGAAAAAGGCCAGTTACTGGCCATGCTGGATGCAGCCATAGGATAGGAGGGGATTTTATGATTGGAGCCGTTTTGATTGTAGGCAGTGGGATTAGCGGAATGCAATCTGCCCTTGATTTAGCAGAATCTGGTTTTAAAGTTTATCTGGTGGAAAAATCACCTGCCATTGCCGGTACTATGTCAATGCTGGACAAAACTTTTCCTACCAATGATTGTTCAATGTGCATTTTATCACCACGGGTGGTAGACTGCGGCAACCACTTGAACATTGAGATTATCACCTGCGCAGAATTAATTAACCTGGAAGGGGAAGCTGGCAACTTCACAGCCATAATCAGAAAACGACCCCGTTATGTTGATCTAACCCGTTGCATCAGTTGTGGCAGATGTGCCGAGGAATGTCCCCAGGAAGTCGCTGACGAGTTCAATCAAGGGTTAAGTAATAGGAAAGCCATTTATAAACCTTATCCCCAGGCGTTTCCCAACGCCTATGTAATAGATAAGGAGAATTGCTTAGAATGTGGAAGTTGCCAGGAAGAATGCCCCCGCAAGGCTATTGATTATGAAATGCAGGAAGAAATTGTGGAACTTTCCGTTGGCGCAGTTATTTTATCCCCTGGTTTTCAAATTTTTGACCCCACAGAGCGGGGTGAATTTGGCTATGGAACTTATCCCAATGTGATCACCAGCCTGCAATTCGAACGGCTGCTCAGCGCCTCCGGACCTCATCAGGGGCACGTAATAAGGCCATCTGATCACACCGTTCCTCAAAAAATCGCTTTTATTCAATGCGTTGGTTCCCGCGACACAGCGAAAGGGTACAGCTGGTGTTCTTCAGTCTGTTGTATGTACGCAACAAAAGAAGCCATAGTAGCAAAAGAACATGTCTCCGGATGCGAAACGACCATTTACTGTATAGATGTAAGAGCTTTTGGCAAAGGATTTGAGCAGTATTACAACCGGGCCAGGGAAGAATATGGTGTAAACTACATAAAATGCATGATTTCCTCCATAAAAGAAATGCCAGAAAGTAAAAACCTGCTGGTTCGGTATCAAACGGAAGACAATGAAATGAGAGAAGAGGAATACGATCTGGTTGTTCTTTCGGTGGGCTTACACCCCCCGAAAGAGGCCGGGGAAATTGCCCGTGCAGCAAAAGTAGAACTGACAAAATATGGTTTTGTCATGCCCCAAAAAGGAAATCCAATTTTAACCACTCGGGAAGGGGTTTTTTCCGCTGGAGCTTTTACCGGACCCAAAGATATTCCTGAAACCGTGATCGAAGCCAGCGCTGCGGCCGCTTACGCTGCCCGCCTGCTGAAAGATGCCCGGGGGGAACTGGCTAAAATAAAAACTTTCCCGCCCGAAAAAAATGTTTTCGAAGAAGACCCGCGCATTGGAGTTTTTGTATGCAACTGCGGGATTAATATCGGGGGAGTAATCAACGTACCGGAAGTAGTAAAATATGCCAAAAAACTAAAAAACGTTGTTCATGCTGACGAGTTTTTGTTTACCTGCGCTCAGGATAGCATTGAAAAGATTAAGAGAAGTATTAAGGCGCGCAAGTTAAACCGTGTAATAGTAGCTGCCTGCACTCCCCGCACCCATGCGCCTTTATTCCAGGGTGTGCTGCGCGAGGCCGGGCTGAATCCTTATCTTTATGAACATGTTAATATCCGTGAACATTCCTCTTGGGTTCATCGCGACGCTCCAGAAGCAGCAACAGTCAAGGCCCAGCGTTTGATCAAAATGGCTGCGGCTAAAGCACGCCTGCTTTCGCCGGTCACTCCTACTTCAGGCGAAGTAAACCACGCCGCCCTGGTAGTTGGCGGAGGCGCGGCAGGAATGAGCGCGGCTATATCCCTGGCTGAACAGGGGTTCAAAGTTTTTATAGTAGAAAAGGGCAGTGTTTTAGGTGGTAACCTGCGGCACGTCTTTTATTCCCGGGAAGGTATTGATACGCAAGCCGCGCTGGCCATGCTTATTCAACAGGTGCATCAAAACCCACTGATTGAGATATTTTTGGATGCCGATATTTTAGAAGTAAAGGGCTATCCTGGAAATTATTCAACCAGAATCAATGTATCCGGGCAGGAACTGGAAATAAACCACGGGGCGGCAATTATCGCTACTGGAGCAAAGGAAGCAAAACCCAAAGAGTATCTTTATGGAGAAAACAAACATGTGCTTACCCAGCTGGAACTGGAAGCCATGCTGGAACAAGGCAAAATTTTTAATACGGTGGTAATGATCCAGTGCGTAGGCTCACGCAGTGAGGAGAGGCCGTTTTGTAGCAGAATTTGCTGTGTTCAAGCAATAAGAAATGCTATCAGGATCAAAGAAATAAATCCGGGAGCCAATGTTTTTATTATTTACCGCGATATACGTACTTTTGGCTTAAAAGAAATGTTTTATACCCGTGCCCGTGAGTTAGGAGTAATCTTTATCAGGTACGAACCGGAAACCAGGCCCGTAGTTCAAGAAACGAAAGGAAAATTAGAAGTGAGAGTGACCGACCACGTGCTTGCGGAAGAACTTTTGCTGCAAACGGATCTGGTTGTTTTAAGCACGGGAATGATCCCGGAGGAAGGCAATGAAAAGTTAAGCCAGTTGTTTAAAGTGCCTTTGGCAGAAGACGGGTTTTTCCTGGAAGCACACATGAAATTGCGACCGGTTGATTTCGCCACCGAAGGTCTTTATCTCTGCGGCCTGGCCCACGGTCCCAAATTTCTGGAAGATTCCATAATTCAAGCAAACGCGGCAGCTATGCGGGCAGCCACCCTGCTTAACAAGGATCAGTTGGAGCACGTAGCCATTACTGCTGTGGTAGATGAAAAGCGTT
>DMIY01000016.1 GCA_003457075.1 Desulfotomaculum sp.
CTACCGGCTTTAACATGAATAGCGTTTGTGCGGCCGGAACGGGCTCTTTTTTAGATCACCAGGCCAGCCGCTTGAATATTCCCATCGAAAGTTTTGGCGAAATAGCGTTAAAATCGAAAACACCCGCCAAAATTGCCGGGCGCTGTGGCGTTTTTGCGGAGTCGGATTTAATTAGTAAACAGCAGATGGGTTACAGCAAAGAAGATTTGGTGGCGGGCCTTTGTCTGGCGCTGGCGCGTAATTATCTGGCCAGTGTGGCCAGGGGGAAGAAAATCTCCCCAGTTGTTCTTTTCCAGGGAGGGGTGGCGGCAAATGCTGGAATGCAGGCCGCTTTTAACCAAATTTTAGGCCTTCCGGTTACTGTGCCTCCTTATTTTCAGGTGATGGGGGCGTTGGGGGCGGCGCTTTTGGCCCGCGCCCACGGGTTGAAAACGGGGAGTAAAACTTGTTTTCACGGTTTGCAAGGCATTGCTGATTTCCAGTACTCGCCTCGCAGCTTTATTTGCGGCGACTGCGCAAACGATTGCGAGATTAGCGAACTCTACATTAACGGAAATCTGGCCGGCCGGTGGGGTGGCCAGTGTGGCAAATGGTTAAATTTATCCCGTTCTTCCGAGCAAAAAGAAGAAGAGCGTGAAAAGATCACGCTTTTAGACTATGTATCTTAAGATTATTTTGATCTTCTTACCTGTGATAATTATTCTCAATAGGTCAGGAGATAAACAAGAAATATAAGCAAAACAAAAGATACAGCGGCTCCAATTGACCAGGGGAAAAGAGTGTCCGCGGGGTAGATTTTTTTCTCGTTTTCCAGGCGTTGCGCAGTTTTGATTTTTTTTTCGGGTCTGCTGAATGTAAGAAGAGCGGTATCTACGGCAATCTTAATGGCTGCCGGCGGGTTTTTGCCAAACCAGACCAGAAAGCTGGGCAGAGATTCAAAAAAAGCGCGTCCTATCCGGTCGCTCAACCGAAACAGCGGAGTGCTGATCAGAGCTATGAGGGCCGGCGCACCCTTTCTGTAAAGCCAATCTGCATCCAGATTAATTGCCCTCTTTTCTGGAGGATAATAGCCAGAACGAACCAAAAACGCAAAGGCCAGTGAGGCAAAGCAAAGCAGCAACAACTGACTTATCACGTGCTCAGACGTATATGGCATATATTCAACAGGGTAGGGAAGGATGCTATAAAGGACCTTGGGATAGGCGCCAATGAAGATGCATAAGAAGGCAGCAATTCCCATCGCAATCAGCATGTTAAGAGGAGCTTCTGGGGGTCTTTTGCCAGAATCATGAGCAAAAAAGATAAAATACGGGACCTTAATCCCAGCATGGTGGAAGACTCCAGCCGAAGCAAACAACAACAAAAGCCAGACGATCATTAAATTCTCCTGGCCGGCTGCAGCCAGAATCATTGATTTGCTGACAAAAGCACTGAAGAGGGGAAAGGCCGAAATTGATGCCGCACCCACCAGACAGAATATAAGCGTAACCGGCATGGTTTTATACAAACCGCCAAGGTCGGTGGCTTTACACGTTCCTGTCCTGTACATTACAGCTCCTACCGCCATAAAAAGCAGGGCCTTAAACAAAACATCGCAAAACGCGTGGGCAACAGCCCCGTTTATGGCCAGCGCCGTACCTAATCCGATACCGGTCACCATGAACCCCACCTGGTTTATCAGGCTATAGGAAAGCACTCTTCTTAGATCATTCTCCAGAACAGCATAAAAAATGGGGAACACCGTCATTATTGCCCCTGCCACCACCAGGATTTCAGCACCAGGGTAGGCTCGTGCCAAAACATATATTCCAGATTTGGTGGTAAATGCACTCAAAAAAACCGTCCCTGTAATACTGGCTTCCGGATAGGCATCAGTAAGCCAGGCATGAAGAGGCGGAACAGCAGCATTTATTACAAAACCCAGAAAGATAAGATAAGAAGCCAATCCATTCAGTCCTATATACTCGAAATCAATTGAACCTGTATTGTACACCCTTAAAATTATGCCGGCTAATAAGCATACTCCCCCAAATAGATGGATTAACAGGTACCGAAAACCGGCGCCCTGCGACAACTTGTTCCTCCGCGACCAGATGACGCAGGTGGCGGATAAAGTCAATGTTTCCCAAAAAACAAATAAAGAAATGAAATCACCGGCAAAAACAATGCCCAGGGCGCTTCCCGCGTAAACAAAGGCAGCCACATGTTCCCCGGTGTCTTTTACCTGAAGAGCATAAATAATACCTATAAAAGCTATGATCACAAACACATACCCAAAAACCAGGCTTAATGCGTCAACTCGCAACAAGAGCCGGTAACCCAGGAAATTTATCAACCCGTATGTACCCTTAGGAATATTTAGGAGGACAACAAAAGCAAAGGCCGGGAGAAACAAAAGATACACGGATCTAAACCATCCCTTTAACAGGGGGATCATCAAAGCGCCAATTATGAATATTAATGCCGGGGGAAAGATTTCAGTCATAGTAATCCTCCCTCCTTTTTAGAAGCGGGCGTAAATTTTTGGCAATTACAACCAGGAGGACACAGGCAACGAATCCAAACAGCGCGTAAAAAACAGGCGTTCCATCCCAAGAAAAATAAGAATGCTTGGGAATGAAAAAATCCGCAACGGCAAGCGCTAAAAGCACCCCAATATAGGCTATCCATAAAATCTTCTTGTTTCTGGGTCGATCAAAAAAATCAAACTCCTCTTTCATCTTCAATCACCTCCTAAAACACTGGCTACAGTTATCCCTGCTATGTCA
>DMIY01000063.1 GCA_003457075.1 Desulfotomaculum sp.
TACTGCTGTTTCAGTTCCTGCTTAATTTCTTGCTTTGGCGCCAGGATCATGATCATGTTTTTTCCTTCCAGCCTGGCTTGCCTTTCCACCGTAGAAAAATCCTTGACGTGTTCTGCCAGGCGTTCTAAAAGTGCCTGCCCCATCCGGGGGTGAACAATTTCCCGCCCCCGGAACATAATGGTGGCTTTTACCTTGTCCCCCTCTTTTAAAAAGCGGGCGGCAGAATTTGCCTTGACCATAAAGTCATGATTTTCAATATTAGGCCTTAGCTTTACTTCTTTAATATTAACAATGTGTTGTTTTTTCCTGGCCTCTTTTCCCCGTTTGCTTTGCTCGTACTTGTATTTACCATAATCAACCAGACGGCATACTGGTGGCTTGGCCTGGGGGGCTATTTCCACCAGATCCTTTTCTTTTTCTTCAGCCAGGCGCAGAGCACTTGCCAGAGACATTATGCCTAATTGATTTCCATCCGAGTCTGTGATTCTTACTTCTTTAACCCTGATCTCTTCATTGACACGGAAATCCTTTGTAATAACACACCACCTCCTGGAGATTTTAACAAAAAATAAAAGCGGACAAACCCACTCCGCTTGCATAACTGAATATCAATTAACGGCAAACCTTATAAGTAACCATCCGGCACTATAAGGTGAGAAGCGGGCGGCTTCTGCTTTGTAATGATTCAACATTGACTTAATTATATACGTAAATAATTACAACGTCAACCTTTACATGAAAAATATTTACATAAAAACGGTTAAAGATTAATATTGGAGTATTTTTTCCAACGTCTGGTTACTTTCTTATTTTCCAAAACATCCAGCGCCATGTTAATGTACCTTCTGGTATCACGGGGCATAATGATATCATCAAGATAACCCCGCTCAGCTACCTGCCAGGAATTCTCGATAAGCTCCCTGTACTCTTTGAATCTTGCGGCTTTAACCTGTTCCGGATCCGGAGCTGCTGCAATTTCCTTGGCGAAAATTACACTGGCTGCAGTTTCAGCCGATACAGTAGTAACCCTGGCGTTGGGCCAGGCCACCATAAAATCAGCGCCTGTATCTTTACAGGACATCCCTGCATAGGTACCTGCATAGGACTTACGAACAACTACCGTAATTTTAGGCACAGTAGCTTCAACATAAGCATACAACATCTTTGCCCCATGTCTTAAAATCCCTTTCCATTCTTCATCAGAACCAATCATGTAACCAGGTGTATCCTCAAGAGTAACTACCGGAATATTAAACAGGTCGCAGAAACGTACAAACCTGGCAATTTTATCGGCAGCATCACAGTTGACCACTCCCCCCAGCCACGTGGATTGATTGGCCACAATACCCACAGGCCTGCCCGCAAACCTGGCAAAACCAATGATCGCATTGGGGGCAAAATCCTTCAAAATTTCAAAAAAGTAATCATTGTCTACAATTCGAAGGATAACCTCATGCATATCAAAAGGTATATGGATTTCCTCAGGCGCCAGATCATCCAACTCAGGAATAATTTTCAAAGGATCCTCCTTAGTATCTATTACAGGTGGCTTCTCCTGATTATTAGGAGGTAAAATATTTAAAATCTCTTTGGTTTTATCAAGACAATCCCGATCATCGTCTACTACTAAATGGGTCTGACCGGTTTTAACTGCCTGAGATTCAACTCCACAGAGAGCTTCTATATCCACTTCCTCGCCCAGTTGAGCCTTAACAAAGGCAGGACCGGCAATACCAAGAAAACCGGTATTTTTACATTGAAAAACAAAATCCTGCATCACCGGGTGATATGCCTGTCCGCCAAGACAGGGGCCCATTAACAAGGCTATCTGAGGAATGATGCCGGAGGCCAGGATCTGAGAACGAAAAAGCCAGCAATATGCCTGCCCGCCGATAATCCCTTCCTGAAGCCTGGCGCCACTGGAGTCATTCATGCCAACAAAGGGTATACCCATGTCCACGGCCATGTCAATTGCCTGGGAAAATTTTTTGCCGTGATATTCGCCAAAAGTTCCGGCCATCGAAGTATAATCCTCAGAGGCAATCATTACCAGCTTACCATTCACTCTGCCATATCCAACAACTATTCCATCGGCAGGGATATCCTTTTTGTCCATTCCAAAATCAGTGGTCCTATGTTTTACAAACATCCCGACTTCAGTAAAGGTACCCGGATCAAAAAAGTAATCTATTCTTTCCCGGGCGGTCCATTTGCCGCTTTTATGTTGCCGTTCTACTGCCTTAGGCCCACCCATTTGTTTTATTTTTTCTTTTCTGCGGATCACTTCCTCATAAGAGTTCATCAGGACATGCCTCCCTACCTAAAAACAGACTATTCCTTAGCATAGCCCAAAACATCGTTGGCAATAATTACCTTTTGAATATTCGGCGATCCTTCAAATATCTGGTAAACCTTGGATTCCCTCAGCAACCTTTCCATGGGATACTCACCAGAATAACCATAGGCTCCAAAAATAAGTAATCCCAACTCAGCATTCCGGGCCACTACGTCGCCGGAAAAATATTTTGCTATAGAGGTTTGTGCCGGATTACTAATACCCATATCCTTTTCATACGCACACCTGTAGACCAATAACCTGGCAGCTTCAGTCTCTACCACCATCCTGGCAATCTGATCCTTAATCATCTGAAACTTGCCTATTTCCTGACCAAACTGCTGCCTCTGCCTGGCGTATTTAATACATTCATCAACTATGGCCTGGGATGCGCCTACACCCCTGGCCGCAGCAGTCAACCTTGAATTATTAAGTCCCCGCATAAGACACTTAAACCCGCCACCCTCTTTGCCTAAAAGATTTTCTGCCGGCACTTTAACGTTTTCTAAAAACACTTCCCCTGTCGGACACGAATTCCAACCTAATTTTCGCTTAAGCTCGGTAGTGGCAATTCCTGGTGAGTGCATATCTACAAGAAAAACAGAAAGACCATCCCGCCTTTTAGAACGGTCGGTATAAGCA
>DMIY01000010.1 GCA_003457075.1 Desulfotomaculum sp.
ATCTTAGCTAAAAGAGACTTAATAGCTCTTTCCTGCCCTACAATTTCGTCAAAACTGGACGGCCGCAGCATTTCCATGGCCGAACGGACCAGCTTCCTTTGCTCCATTTTTTCAAGAATAGCCAGCTTTTTTAGCGTATGAGCATTTTCCGGGCCGCTGCTTTCCTTGAGCACCTGCGCTTTGATCTCGTGCACATAATCATTATGACGATGCTGCAGTTTTTCATTAATCTTTTTTTCCAGTTCCTCTTCTACTGTCCGCTTTGCCAATATATCGGCAATTTCTTCTTCTAGCTGCTCCAAAATAGCAGGTATTTGCTCGACTGAAGGCACTGTTTCATAAGTCGGATCTTCAAAAACAAGCTTCTGCAAGGCCAGTACCCGTTCCTCCAACCGTTCGGAACGCATCAACTGCAGCGCATTCAGTTTGCCTGCCCTCAGAACAAGCTTGTCTGAACTATAAAGGTTGGCTACCAGGCCATAAAGGGCGTTTACCTGACGGCGCAGTTGTTCCTCCCCTGCGAATTTATTGCCTGCTCTACTTTTAGATGCTTTGAACCTTGCCAGGAACGACTCCATCGCTATAACCCCTTGCTATAATATTTTATTTACTGCTCAGCCAACACGGCAACGCTGAGATGAACCTTAACCAAAGGATACAATTTGACAGGCAAAGAATATGTACCCAATTTTTTAATCGGCTCCTTAAGAACAATTTTCTTCTTGTCTATTTTTATTCCATGCTCCTGCAACAAGGCATCGACAATATCCTTGTTATTTACCGAGCCAAAAAGTTTTCCACCCTCACCTGCCCTGCTATATACCCGTACCGACAGATTTTCCAACTGGACCGCCAGTTCTTTTGCTTTACTCTCTTCCAGTTGTTTTTTTCTGTCAGCGGCAGACTGGAGTTGGGCCAACTGTTTCATTTTACCTTCCGTTGCTTCCACAGCCAGCCGTCTGGGTAAAAGGTAATTGCGGGCATGGCCCTCGGCAACCTGCGCCACGTCTCCCTTTTTGCCCAGGTTCTTGACATCTTCCAATAAAACAACTTTCATTTAGCTCCCCCCTTTGGCTGTTCCCCACCAGAACAAAAAAGATGCCGCAGATTAACAAACGAATCAACAACCCCCAAAATAATCAAAAACACTGATGTCAAAGGCAGGTAAAACACACTTATCCCAACCAGAAAATACCTGATAAACCTGGAGAAATTCCACCTGACAACAAAAAATACACATACCGACAGGCCTGCCACAGAGTAAAGAAACCCCGACACATAAAGAACGTTCCTGCCTGTTACACCGGCTGCAGGCCAGGCCAGGAAATCTCCCGACAACATCAAGGCAAGGCCAACTATCATGACCCAAACCACATACCAGGGAAATTGCCAGCGAGCAAAAGGAAACAAAGGCGGCACATCAAACTTCAGCTTGCTCAGCACCCGCCCTGCCAGTACATAAGTTAAAAAAGCATTAACCATAGACCAGATAACAAAGTTGGCTGGTATTAACTGGCCAATCATCTCTACCGTTTGATCAAATATCTGCTTCTTCTCCTGCGAAAGAGGCTGCTCAATCATACCCCAACGGGCATACCAGTTTACCATCTGTTCCATGGCCTGCCTGGTTTCCGGTCCCATTACAAAAAGATTGACGCCGGTTATCCAAAACACCAGACCCAGGGCAACCAGAGTAAACACGGCTGCCGTAAGAACAGAAAAAACCATGCTTGCGCCGGCGGAAACGTGATTTTTAAACAGCATACCAAGCAACAGCCCCAGCAGGCCAGCCGGCAAAATCATCACTAACGCCGGTATACTGGCGCCAGAAACCAGGAAACACAAAATAACTGCTACCAGTAAGGCTATGGCTCCTGTTCTCAAGTCCCTGCGCAAAACAGCGACAACCAGAGGTAAAGGAGCAAATATACCGGACAAAAAAGTAAGCATAGGCACAATCAAACCAGTTAATTCAATAACAGCCATCAGGACCCCCAAAAAGGCCCCTTCCAACAAGACCCGGTTTTTCGGGCAGGGGATCAAGGAATCACCTCTTTTTATATGCCAGGTGGGTAAGCAGAAGCGACAGGTCTGAATACCATTTTTCCAATTCATGGTTTTCCTCGATGTTTTGCCGGAGCTTAGACTCTAGCTTTAAATCAAGCCGGGAAAAATTTATACCCAGGCGCCGGCCTAAAACATAACAGGTAATGATCAAGCCTGCCAGAGCATCCACCAGATGTTCTTCGCCACCCCGCAGCATACCCCTAAATAAAGCAGACACGGAGGTAAGCAAATCAGCTTTCAACCATTCAACTACCCTGATATTCCTGGCAATACCTGATTCCTGATTGATTGGGAACAAGCGCCTACCTCCCTTACCATAGAAATTTCATAAACTCCTTAATTCGTCAACTGCAGGCCATTTTCCTGCTCCCTTAAACAAAGCAAACTCAAATACAAATTAAAGAAGGGGAACCAGCAAGTTCCCCTTAAATTATCTTCATGAAATAAACTTCGCCCCCGCCTTTTCACTCAACAGTAAAAGGCACCAGAGCCATAATCCGTGCTCTTTTTATCGCTACTGTGAGTATCCGCTGGTGCCGGGCGCAATTTCCAGAAACCCTGCGAGGTAATATTTTCCCCCGCTCGGTAACGTATTTCTTTAAACGTTGCACATCCTTGTAATCTATAAGCGTCACCTTATCCATACAAAAGCTGCAAATGCGCCTTTTCCCCTTGCGGCCTTTTTCTTTTTTAAACGCCAAGTTTCCCACTGCACCTCCCCTTTAATTCAAGTAACTAGTGCCTTGACACATAAATCCTTACAGCATTTACGGTAATTAGGCAGTTCATTTTCCTTAGATTAAAACAGCCATTTTGACGGCACTAGTATTTATTTAAAGCGTGCAGCTTTGACTTAAGAAGTCCTGACTATTGAACAATTAGTAATGAATGTTTTAGTGCACGGACTTCTTAAGTCGCTGCACTAGAGTTCCTTAAAATGGAACGTCGCTCTCGTTATAAGGAATCTCCTCGCCAAACGAACCCTCTGCCAGTGGCGAAGGCGAACCTCCTGCCCCAGCCTCCTTGGCGCGATCAAGAAAACGAACATTTTCGGCAACTACTTCCGCCACCCTGCGGCGGACACCCTGTTTATCATCATAAGAACGAATCTGCAGCCGCCCTTCAACAGCAACAAGCCGTCCTTTCCCCAGGTAGTTTGTACAAGTTTCTGCCAGCTTTTGCCACACCACGACGTCAACAAAATCCGCTTCCCGTTCCCCTTGCCGGTTAGTAAAGGCTCTATCCACGGCTACTACCAACTTGGCCACCGCCACACCGCTGGGAGTGTAGCGAAGTTCGGGGTCCCTGGCCAGCCGCCCGATTAAGATTACCTTATTCAGCATTATCCCCCCACCTTATTTCTTTTTGGTGTGTTATCCTTACTTATGCGGCATTACGTACAATGATGTGGCGGATAACTTCGTCGGTGATTTTGAATATACGGTCCAGTTCCTTAACTACTGCCGGATCAGCTCTAAACTGCAAGATAATATACAAACCCTCGCGCAAGTGCTCGATTTCATATGCCAGCCGTCGCTTGCCCCACTTTTCCAGCCTGGCAATCTCTCCACCGTTGTTCTCAACGAGCAACCTGAACTTTTCCATCATTTCACTGATCTTTTCCTCTTCCAAATCCGGCCGTAGAATAAAAAGAGACTCGTAACTCACCATTTTCTTACACCTTCCCCTCTGGACTAACGGCCCTACCTTAATCGGCTGCTTAAGCGATGGTCACCAAAAAGCCGAATGCATAAACACAAAATACGGCCGTCTGCTTTGACCTCAACCCGACAACAGGATAGAGCAGG
This sequence comes from Desulfotomaculum sp., assembly GCA_003457075.1. Lineage (GTDB taxonomy): Bacteria > Bacillota > Desulfotomaculia > Desulfotomaculales > Nap2-2B > UBA4053. The sequence goes on from DMIY01000010.1 coordinate 3,876, forward strand.
GCGGAACAACTAA
>DMIY01000041.1 GCA_003457075.1 Desulfotomaculum sp.
AATATGTCTTTCCTGGAAAAGCTGTTCACGGTAGCGGGCCAGACCTTCCTTGATGGAACGGGCACGCGCTTCACCTATACCTTCTACATCGTCCAGTTCTTGAATGGTGGCATTTAAAACATTCTTCAGGATTCCAAATTCCCTGACCAGATTTTCAACCACCGGCAGGGGCAGGCGGGGGATTTTGCCCAAAATACGGTAACCCCGGGGCGACACGCTTTGATCGAGAATACCGGCGCTGCCGGAATAACTCAGGGCGCGGGCAATAAGCGAGAGATCCAGCAAATCCTCGGCTGGCCAGGTGTTGATCATGTTCAAGATTTGGGTGGGCGTTTTATCCCCTGCGCCAGTAGTGTAATCCTGAATAATTAATAAACCCTCCGGCTCCACATTGCTTACCAGTTCCTCCATCTGCATGATGATCAAGCGGCCTTCCGTACCCAATTCGCTGGTATACCTTTCAATTTCGCCCACCACCCGTAATATCATATCCACACGTTGAATACACCTGGCTACATCAAAAAGGGTAACCGCTTCCTCAAACTCCAGGATGCTCAGTTCTGATATCACCTTATCCAGCACACTGCGATATTTTTCGAGCGTCTGAATAGCCTGATTGGCCTTAGTGAGGATCACCCCCAGGTCGCGTAAAACATATTTCAAATTTCCTTTATAAATTGTCACGACGTTCCGTCGCAGGGAAATGGAAATAACCAGGGCATTGGTTTGCCTGGCTACCCGTTCCGCTGTACGATGCCTGATACCGGTTTCCGTAGATGGAATACTAAGATTGGGAATAAGCTGAGCGTTAGCCGCCAGAATGCGCTTGGCATCAGAACTTAAAATGATCGCCCCGTCCATCTTTGCCAATTCATACAAACTTGCCGGGGTAAAATCAGCATTAATGACAAAACCACCCTCAGCAATTTCCATTATCTCCTGACCGTCCCCCAGCACAACCAGACCGCCCGTATTGGCCCTTAAAATATTCTCCAACCCTTCCCTTAAAGGCGTGCCGGGCGCCACAGTCCGCAACATCTTCAAAAGTCTTTCTTCTGTTCTTTCCTCTCGCACCTGCTCTTCACCCCTGCACAGCCTTTTCAATAGCTTCGGTCAGCGTTTCCACACCTGTTATCTCCATCCCAGGCTCTTTGATTTGAGACACATTGTTCACCGGCACCAGGCTCTTAAGAAAACCCAATTTCGCTGCTTCATTGATCCTTTTCGCCACTCCCCCAACGGGGCGGATTTCACCAGCAAGACCCACTTCTCCAACTACCACCAGCGACGGATCCACCGGAACGTCCCTGAAACTGGAAGCCATTGCTAAAGCAATACCGAGGTCTGCTGAGGGTTCATCCAGGCGCACTCCTCCCACCGCATTTACATAGATGTCATAACCGGTTAACGGCAACCCTGCCCGTTTTTCCAGCACTGCGGCAATTAAAACCACCCGGTTGTAATCTACTCCGGCAGTCATCCGCCGTGGTGTGCCAAAGGTTGTCAGGGATACCAGCGCCTGGATCTCCACCAGCAAGGGCCGCGTCCCCTCCAGCACCGGCACCACTGCCGTGCCGGGTAACGGAGTCTTAGAATGATTCATAATAAAGAGGGCGGAGGGATTATTTACTTCTGCTAAACCACTATCGCTCATTTCAAAAATACCTATTTCATTAGTCGAACCAAATCTGTTTTTACAAGACCGTAAAATCCGAAAAAACTGGTGTCTTTCACCCTCAAAATAAAGAACAGTATCCACAATATGCTCTAACAGCCGGGGTCCGGCCAGCATGCCTTCCTTGGTTACGTGTCCAACTATAAAAATACTGACTCCTCTATCTTTGGCCAGACGCATTAATTGCATTGTACATTCCCGCACCTGGCTTACACTGCCCGGAGCAGAACCAACCTCACTCTTAAAAATGGTCTGGATAGAATCTACCACAACCACCGCCGGAGCTAAATCAATAATGCACTGCTCCAAGCGGTCAACATCCGTTTCAAAGGCAAGGTAAAGCTCCTCGCTTCGTGCTTTCAACCTGGAAGCACGAAGTTGTATCTGGCGCACAGACTCCTCTCCGGAAGCGTATAGCACCCGTCGGCCGGCACTGCTCAACCGCTCAGCCGCCTGAAGCAACAGGGTAGATTTACCAATTCCCGGGTCCCCTCCCAGCAAAACAACGGAAGCAGGAATTACCCCCCCACCCAATACCCGGTCTAACTCTTGAATACCGGTGGAAAACCGTTCTTCCCCCGGCGCCTGGATTTCAGAAATGCAAATAACCGGTACCACACCCGGCTGTTTGCCGTCATTCCGGGTAACAGGCTGCCCTCTTTCTTCTACCATAGTATTCCAGGAGCCACATCCGGGACAGCGTCCGAGCCAGCGGTGGGATTGGCAACCACATTCCTGACAGAAAAAACTGGTTTTAACGGCCATTACCGGACTCCTTTAGGAAGATTTTTGCTTAGTTTATTTATTTTTTATTTCTTTGTGCCTCTTTGCCTGACCTAACCACCTGAATATTTCCTGCATTGCATAGCTTGGACAATCGTTTCTTTAGAACTGCAATCATTAATTATACCACCTGGAAACAATTGCTTACAATGATCATCCTGATTATTTTTTATTTAGGAAGCCCTCCTGGAATACTTTACCTCATCAAAAACATCCCAAGAGGGCCATCATCCTCTCCATAATAAAGAACCTATACCCCTGCCGTACTTCCTGCCAGGGACTTTTCCTGGAGCAGCTCCGGCGGGGCCTCACCGGGACGGTAAACTATTACCCGGTCATCCCTGGCATCAACAATCACTTTATCACCGCGGGAAAAGGCGCCACGAAGTAATTCCTCTGACAGACTATCCTCCACCTGCCGTTGAATGGCCCTACGCAACGGCCGGGCGCCGTAAAGCTCATCAAAGCCTTCTCTGGCCAGCAGTTCCCTGACTGCTCCCGTTACTTCGATTTCCACTTCGTTTTCCTTCATCCGCTTGGCCACTTCTTCGATCATCAGGCCAACAATTTCTTTGATATGTTCGGAACTCAAAGAATGGAAGACGATAATCTCATCGATCCGGTTTAGAAACTCAGGACGGAAGGTGCGTTTGAGCTCATCAGTTACCTTGGCCTTCATTCTTTCATAACCGGCCTGCTGATCCTCGCCGGTATGAAAACCCATCGTGCCTTCCCGGCGGAGCAACTGAACACCAACGTTGGAAGTCATAATAATCACCGTGTTGCGAAAATCAACCACC
>DMIY01000072.1 GCA_003457075.1 Desulfotomaculum sp.
AAAATCTTTTTGTCTATATAAAGGAGCTCCCGAGCCATGACCAACTCCTAAAATATAAATGGGTTTCTCTACCATTTTTTTGGCTTTTTCCTCGGAAGCAATAACAATTGCTGAAGCCCCATCAGTGAAAGGACAGCAATCAAAGAGTTGTAAAGGTTCTGCTATCATTGGTCCCTTTAATACCGTATCCATAGTTATTTCCTTTTGGAACTGGGCTAAAGGATTTTTGGCTCCGTTTTTGTGATTCTTAACAGATACCATGGCCATTCTTTCCTTAAGTTTAGGTAAAGGAATACCATATTTATGGGAGTATAAGCGAGCCATTATGGCAAATACACCTGGAAAAGTTATACCCGCAGGACCTTCGTATAACCCATCTGAAGCCATGGCGAAAGTTCTGGTAGCTAAAGCTGTTCCCATGGCTAACTCTCTTTCTGTACCACCGACTAAAACTATATCGTAAAAACCACCAGCTACGCCTATAAAAGCATCTCTGATAGCTACTGAAGCACTGGCGCAAGCCCCTTCAAACCTTAATGCCGGCGTCCCGGCAGAAAGACCTATTTCTCTAGCAGCATAAGACGCCATTACGACCTGTCCCTCTTCAAAATCACCAAAAACATTGCCAAAATATAAACTTTGAATGTCACTGGGTTTAAGGTTGGAAGTAATAATTGCCTCCATGGCTGCTTCAGCAAACATTTCAATACAAGATTTTTCCGACTTGCCAAACTTTATCATGCCTACACCGGCCACGCAAACTTTACGCATTACGAAACCTCCTTTTTGCTTTGAAAGCTAAAATGAATCAATGCTGTTTAATTTGAGCTTTTTCAATAAAAATACTTGCTCCTTCTTTGAAATCTTCCCTGTGGACATTAACCTATCAAAAGCCATGGGTTTCAATAACTAAAGCTCTGTTAAAATCCATTTTCACCCCCTATTCACTAAATTTTTAATAGAAAAAACAGGGAAGTATTAATGCTTTTTTTATGTAAAATTTTTTTTGGAACAACTCCCCTCTAAAGTTAATATTTATTAAAAAATTCTAGGTAAGAGAATAGATCATTACCACATCCTCTCCTGGATTATACTTCACCGGCAAAATTACCTTATACTCTGCTGTTACCTTATATCTTAGGTGGAACAGTTAAATCGTACGTATCTAACTGAATATATAATTCTCGATAAAAGTTCTTTCCCCTTTTAGTTTTCAAAGAATCTAAAGGAAGTTTTTAAAATCACCATGAGCCACTCCCACTAACTCGTTAATATCCTTCACACCATTTTCTTGAAGGAAAGCGGCCATTCCTTCCAGTACCTCTATTGTTACCCGGGGGTTTAAAAAATTAGCTGTGCCTATGGCTACCGCCCTGGCTCCGGCCATCATAAACGCCAGGGCATCCTGGGCGCTGACAACACCTCCCATGCCAATAATCGGCAGGCGAACCGCCTTATATACCTCCCATACCGCCCGTATGGCCACCGGCCTGATTGCCGGCCCCGACAGGCCACCCGTTACATTGCCCAACACCGGCCGGCGCCGGTGAATGTCAATGACCATTCCCAGAATGGTGTTGATCATGGATAGAGCATTTGCGCCGGCGTCAGCCACCGCCCGGGCGATCTCCACGATGCTGGTAACGTTGGGGGAGAGTTTAACAATAACCGGTTTATCTGTCGCAGCTCTTACCGCCTTTATTACTTCTGCAGCAGCCACCGCCGAGGCTCCAAACTGTAAACCACCATGTTTTACATTGGGACAGGAAATATTTACTTCCAGAGCAACAATCCCTTTTGCCTCGTTTAACCTGCCGGCTACAACAGCATATTCTTCTACTGTGCTGCCGGCGATATTCACAATCACGGGTACCCCGGACTGTTGAAGGTAAGGCAGGCAGGTAGTCAGAAAGTAATTCACACCCGGATTCTGCAGGCCGATGGCATTCAGCATGCCGGACGCGGTTTCCACTATGCGCGGCGGCGGGTTGCCCGGATACGGCTGCAACGTAACGCTTTTTACCACAACTGCACCGAGCCGGCTCAAATCAATAAAAGAAGCATACTCCTGCCCAAAACCAAAGGGGCCAGAGGCAACCAGCACAGGGTTTTTTAACTTAATACCGGCTATTTCCACCGCCAGGTTTGGTTCGTCAGACATGAATTGACAATCCTGCCCTTGTTTTAGATAATCTTTTTTCGTCATATTAACATATAGTTGGCAGGAAAACAAGCTGCGCTTTGTTAAATATCAGGTATAATATGGTATTTATGGAATATACTACTTGAATAAAGGGGTTTTGTTTTGTTAAAACTTATTTAGAAAGGAGAAAAAGATGAGTAACAGACTGTTGAAGTCAGTGGCTTTAATAATTGTTTGTGCTTTGATAATCGGGGGAGTGGTTAGCAATAAAGTATTTGCCGGTGAGACGGGTCTAGTTGGCTGCCGGCGCCTCGTTTGTTATGAAATAGAAAGTGGAGATACCTTAACGGGAATTGCTGAAAAGTTTAGTGTTTCTCTTGCACAGTTGATAGAAGTCAACAAACTTTCTACCACTTTGATCAGGCCTAAAGAGATATTGATCATCCCGGGTCAAGTGCTGAGAGCCTTGCCTGCGTCTCTTTCACAGGGCAATATTTCTCGTGATGATATAATGTTATTGGCAAGAGCAATTTATGCTGAAGCCCGGGGAGAGAGTTTTACCGGGCAGGTAGCAGTGGGGTCCGTTATTTTGAACCGTGTGGCCAGCCCCCTTTTCCCTGACAGCATCGGGGAAGTGATCATGCAAAGCAATGAGTATGTTTATCAATTTACACCTGTAGCGGATGGTTCAATTAACCTTGTGCCTGACGAAACGGCTGTTAATGCTGCATTGCAGGCCTTGATGGGTGAAGATCCTACTAACGGGGCGCTTTTCTTTTACAACCCGCGTATCGCCTCTGACCGATGGATCCGTACCCTGCCGGTGACCGGTTGTATTGGTAATCACGTATTTGCTACCGGTACGTAGAGGGTGGTCCTGTGTGGCCGCTCTCTACAACAGTACCCTGATCTTTCTACCTCTTGAACAAGAGATTGAAGAAAACGGTTAATAAAACGCTCAGCAGAATGCATGTAACAAGGGGAAAATAAAAGGAATAGTTTCCCTTTTGGATAAAAATATCCCCTGGCAGCCGGCCCAGGCCAAACATCTTGACTTTGCTTAGAGCTATGGTAGTCCCCCCTACAATTACCAACAAAAAGCCTGCTGCCAGGATCATCTTACCTAAAAATTCCCCTGAACCAGGCATGTCACTTGCCTCCTTACCTAACCTTGCCCCATAGGAATTTTCTTTTTTACTTCTTTTTTTGCCCCGGATGGTAGCGTTCCTTTTCACTATAAATACACCCGCTTGGTCTTTTCCTTACAGCCGTAAGGTTTCCGAGTTTTAAAAAAATCGCTTTGCGCACCGTTTGCGCACCGGGGTTATTTCTGGAAGGCTTGGCTGATTGCTTTTAAAACCGCCTGCTCGTCCTTCGGCAGGCAGTGGGCGTAGGTGTTCATCAAAGTAGCCACGTCTGCATGACCCAGGATTTCGGCAACCTTTTCCGGAGGCACCCCCCGGTGAAGCAGGATGGTGGCATACGTGTGGCGAAGACCATGAAAAGTAATTTGTTTTACACCGGTATTTCGTATCGCATTCGTAAAGAAATCCCTGCATTTGGTGGCGTGTAGCCTCTTACCGGTCCGGGTTGGAAAGACAATCTGATCCGCTGTCCACTTGTCTCCACGCCGCAAGGTCTCCTCCATCACGACCTTACGGTGTTTTTTAAGCATTTTTATAGTATCAGTATCGACAGGAATAGTCCGCTTTCCGGCACTGGATTTAGGGTCGTTAGTTCCATAACGAGTGGCTGTCCGGCAAACGTGTATAAACCCGCTCCCTAATTCGATATCCTTCCACACCAACCCTAAGAGCTCTCCTTCCCTCATACCTGAATGCAGGGCTAACCAATACAATGAGTGGTATCTGTACTTAATTGACTTCTCCAAAAACAAGTTAGCTTCTTCTTCGATCCAAAACTCAATTTCCGGAACTTCGTATTTGGCCGATTTGACTTTTCTGGCCTGGTTCTTAGAAATAAAATCCCATTCCACAGCTTGTTCTAGTGCCAATCTAAGTAC
>DMIY01000157.1 GCA_003457075.1 Desulfotomaculum sp.
CCCCTGTTGGCTCTCCAGCGCCTTCTTCACTGCAGGCAGAAAATCCGGGGCAATCTTTTCATGCACCAGCAGGGTCTCCGCCGCGTTGCACACGGCCACGTACTGCGTTTTTGAGTCCACAGCAATCTTTACCGCCATATCAATATCCGCATCTGCATCCACGTAGCAATGGCATACGCCGTCGGCGTGACCCATCACCGGAATTCTTGAGTTGTCTATGATATGCCGGACGAAATCATTGGACCCTCTTGGAATAATAAGATCAATGTACTGGTCCATTTTGAGCATTTCGTTGACTTCTAAACGCGTCTTTAGCAGTGCAAGCCAGTTTGAGGGAATGCCGGCTTCTTGCGTTGCCCTGACAATAACGCCGCTCAGTGCCAAGTTGGTCTCCCTGGCTTCGGAGCCGCCTTTCAGCAGCACGCCGTTCCCGCTTTTCAGGCAGAGGGTCGAAATCTGCACCAGAGCATCAGGCCTGGACTCAAAAATTACGCCGATTACCCCTATGGGGCAGGTTACTTTGTATAATTCCAGACCGTCGTCCAGTTCGGTAGAAAGCAGCGTTTTGCCTACAGGGTCCGCCAGGTTGATCAGGTCGTAGATCCCGTCAACCACGTCCCGGATTTTCGTTTCGTCAAATTTTAGTCTTTTCAAAAGGGGCGCGGGAAGGTTTTCTTTTTCGCTTCTCAATAAGTCCTCTCTGTTGGCTTTTATGATTGTTTCCTTATTGTGTTTTAATGATTCGGCGATTTGAGCCAGGGCTTTATTTTTCTGTTCCATTCCGGCGCCGGCCAGTTTTATGGAAGCTTCCTTCACCCGGCACCCCAATTCATTTATATTCATACAAATACCTCCTCTCAAATATTTTATCATTTATCTTAAAAAAATAAAGTAGCCCGCCCTTGGTATTGCACCAATGAATACTTTATCATAATGCAGCACTAATGGTGTACTACCTATTTACTATCTGGAAGAAGTACTGAAAAATAAGGGTTTCATAACCAACGCGGGAGAAACAATAGAGTCAGAGAGAATAAAGGGATGTACAGGTAAAGCAGTTGTTCAAAAAAATATTCAGAAGACACTTGACTGGCAACCAAGAATAACATAAAATTATGACATAAAAAATGGACTTATTTAAAGAATGCTTCAAAATATTGATATAGGAGGTTTTTGAATGTGCGGAAAATTGCAATAGCAGGAGTAGGAATGACCAGATTCGGACGCTCGGAAAAAAGCTCAGTGGAAATGTTTGCCGAGGCGGCAGTGGAAGCTATTACTACCTCAAACATAAAACCCAAAGATATTCAGGCGATTTTTGTAGGCAATGGGCTGGGCGATTTTGAGGAAGGACAAGTGAATATTGCCCCTTTTTGTGCTGCGGAAATAGGGCTTTCTTATGGTGTTCCGGCACTGAGAATAGAAGGGGCCTGTGCTTCTTCCAGCGTGGCTATTAGAGAAGCTTTTATCTGGGTAGCTTCCGGCTTTTATGATATTGTACTGGTGGGTGGTACAGAAAGAGCGATGGCCATGGGTACTCCTCTATCTACCAGAACTTTTGCTATGGGTACTGACAGCAAGTATGGAGAACTAACTGGAATAACTTTTCCCGGTTTATTTGCCTTAATGGCCCATGCTTACGCTCATAAATATGGGATTCCACTGCCAAAATTAAAGGAACGCATGGCTATGGTGGCGGTAAAGAACCACCAAAACGCTGTACATAACCCCCTGGCTCAGATGCGCAAGGAAATTACTGTGGAAACAGTGCTTAATAGCCCAATGATAGCAGATCCACTACAGCTTTTTGATTGCTGCCCGTTTTCAGACGGAGCGGCGGCATTAGTTCTGACCACTGAGGAAATAGCAAAGAAACTGGTGGAAAAACCTGTTTATATTTTGGGTGTAGGTCAGGGTTCAAATGGTGCGGCGTGCAGACAAAAGGATATTACCAGGATAAGAGTTAGAGAAGCGTCAGTCAAGCAGGCATATGATATGGCAGGCTTAGTTCCACAAGATATAGATGTATGTGAACTCCACGATTGTTTTACTCTTGCCGAGATTGTGGCCACTGAGGGGTTGGGCTTTTTTGATTTTGGAAAGGGAAGTGAAGCAGTAGAAAAAGGGGAAACTGCCATAGGTGGAAAAATTCCTATTAACCCTTCTGGCGGTTTGAAAGCAAAAGGTCATCCCGTTGGCGCCACCGGTGCTGCTCAAGCCTATGAAATAGTTAAACAACTGAGAGGGGAATGTGGTATGCGGCAGGTGGAAGGAGCAAAGGTGGGTATGACTGATACCCTGGGTGGGGACTTGTCTATCGTGGCAAACATTATTTATGGAGTTTAAGGAGGGCAAGAAGCATGATAGCTTATCCATTAACTTATAAACAGTTTTACGAGGGTTTAAAAAAAGGAAAGCTGTTAGGTTTAAAGTGCCGTATTTGTGAAGCTTTAACTGTTCCACCTAAGATGTGTTGTGCAAAATGTACATCTACCGACTTGGAATTAGTTGAATTAAGCGGACGGGGTGAAATAAAAACCTTTACGGTGATCCGGGTAGCTCCGGAAGAATTTACGGCGCCCTATGTTGTAGTTATGGTTGAACTGGATGAGGGGCCTTGGGTTTTAGGCAACCTGGAAGGTGTTGATCCTGATCAGGCTTCCATGAAACTGATTGGGGAAAAGGTAACAATAGGTCATAAGGTAATTTTGCCGGTGAAGTATAATCCAGGAGAAGGTGTGGTAATGATCTTTTCTCTTACCTGAGTTAAGTGTAGAATGTTTAGAGTCACTTGACTGGCAACCAAGAATAGAACATAAAATGATAGCATAAAAAAGATAATAAATAAAGATAACTATTCTGACTAATGAGGACATCGCTTGGATTGACATAAGGCAGGATATAGGCAGTTACAGGTTGGTAGGAGGTGAGAGTGTTTGTGCTGGTCTATTGACCAGCTATTTAGAGTGCCTGCTTTAAAAT
>DMIY01000068.1 GCA_003457075.1 Desulfotomaculum sp.
CTTGCCACTTTTGCTAAAATTTATCAAAAAATATTTTTTATCTTTTCTGAAACTTAGTTTCCCTCTCCCTTGACGGGAAATAGTTGGTGTGAAAAACTGATAACCCTCTCTCTAACTCCCGCCGGGGGAAGGACAGTTGCTTTGCCTTTCTTAGACTGTTTGAAATTATTTTTTAGCAAGTTTTTCCTCATACATCCTGGCGTCTGCTTCTTTAAGGTTTTCCCGTAATGACTGACCGGGATTCCCGACTGTTACCGTACCCATAGAAACATTCAAAGGAAGATGCGTATTCTGAACATTATACTCATTGATGGAGCTGCGAATACGTAAAACAGTTTCTTCCAGTTCCTTGCGCCCGGTTTGTGGCAGGATAACGGTAAATTCGTCACCGCCGATGCGTGCTACAATATCTGTGGCGCGAAACTGGCCGCTCATTATCACGGCAAATCGTTTCAGGAGTTCGTCTCCCTGATTATGTCCCAAAGTATCGTTGACAATTTTCAGGTCATCCAAGTCTGCGGCAATGATGCTGATGGGAAAAGAACGGGAACGGCTTCTTTCCAGGCGAAATATTTCTTCTTCGAAGTAAGCGCGATTATACAAGCCGGTAAGTGAGTCTCTGGTGCTCAGGTACTTGAGCTCTTCTTCCCTCTGCTTACGTTCACCCATGTCCCGGATGCACTGGATGGCTCCGCTTACATTTCCCTGGCTGTCGTATAGTGGCGAGGCAGCGGCCCAGAAATAAAGGCCCAGGCCGTTGCAGGCGCACGGGGCATAACCCTCGCCAAGCAGGATATGGCCCTTCTTCTGGATCCTGGCGTATTGTTCCTCCCATTCCTTCCCGTTGTCCAGCACCAGATCGACCAGTAAAGGTCTCTTTTCACCATAGAACGGCACGGCATAGGCATAGTCGCCACGATGGAGGATTTCTTCTTTCTTTACTCCCGTCATTTCTTCGGCGGCCCGGTTCCACAAGATTACTTCATGTTTCAGGTCAACGGCAAAAGTTGCGTCAGGCAAAAACTCTAAAATACCCTCCAGTTGACGCTGGAGTTCCAAAACCTGGTGGCTTTTCTCTCTTAATACCTGCACGAACCATCCAAAAACAACACCTACTGTCAAGAGAATTCCCACACCTGTGACCAAAGCACCGGTGTTATAGGGATGACGGCCATAGATCGTCATGAGCAACAAGCCCATAAATAGAGCCCCACTCACACCCCCTTTCATTTCCCAGACAAAGATCGCCAGAATCACAAAAGGTGTTCCTAAAATGCCGATCACGTACACGGGAGCAAAAAAGCTGAGTAAAATGAGACCGGCGGCGAATATAAAAACACAAAAAGCGCCTGCCTGTGCGGGCACGGTAGACAGGTTTAACCAACGCTTCCAGTTATTCTTGCCATTGCCATTGCCTTTGCCACTACCCTTGCCCTTCAGGCAAGTGTCCATTGTGAACATAAAATCTCCAAAATTCTCTATTTTAGTTCTTTATAAATGTTTGTATATCTCTTTATTACCTTATATTTCTATCCCATGGGAAAAATTCCTGCTGGAAAAGTTAATTTTTGAAATATTTTTCTCACAACCCCCATTTTTTATGGTTGAGATGCGTATTTATTAATATAGAATATAATTTGACTAAAGTGAATTTTTATAGTAAAATTCAGGAAGGTTTTCTAAGGTAGTTTTCCCAGGGAAACTTTTTGTGAATCGCAAACTAACCTGTTAACGAACCGGGGCCAGGGAGTTTTATTAAAAACACTTTTTACTTGATCGCGCCGGGTTCTGGTTCGAGTAAATAGACATTTTTAAAAAAGGAAGGAGGTGAAAAAGAGATGAGAAAAGTGTTAATAATCCCATTGGTACTGTTCTTTTTACTGAGTTCTATGATCTGTCTTGTTTCACAACTGCCAGCAAGTGCGGCAAACACCAAGTGGGATCTTGAAGGATGGCGCGTTGATAGCAATAAGTGGATGGATGGTCTGTTGTTTACTTACCACGAGGATAACTGGGTGCCATACCGGCTGAGCGTAACCGATTACAACTATACAGCAGACATCAGAATCCAACACGATTACCTGGACGCTGGTGGTCACTATGGCATTGATCAGGCCACCAACTTCTTCATCGGTTTAAAGACAGATCGCGTGACGCCACCTGAAAGCATTTTGCCTATCTATGAAGCTGGCGTCTCTTATCCAGATGGGCTGGTCTTTCATGTAGAAGGGCCAACCTACATTACAACCTCGAATGGGCAAGAGATAGAATATCGCTTCATCATAGACAACCCTGGCGCTTTAATGCTTTTGGATGGCTTTGCTTTCTACTGGAAGGCTCACCTAGCTGTAACTGCGTCTTCGCCTCCCCCATACGGGTCAAGCTGGTGGAACGGCGCCTCTCTGCACACGCATACCACAGTAACAGGTAGACAAGATGTTCCCATAAAGACCCCACCCAGAGACCCCACATCGGAACCTTCTACAGTCTCCGGCTACAAATGGAACGACAAGAATGGAGACAGGAACTGGGACGAAGGTGAACCTGCTCTGGAAGGCTGGACTATCGAGGCTACTCAAGGCGAGGTTGTCAAGACTGTTGGCACTGGTTCCGACGGTTCCTACAGCTTTACTTTCACTGAGAATGAACTGGGCGAGTGGACGATCAGCGAAGTGCCCCAAACCGGCTGGCAGCAAACCTATCCGGCTTCTCCAGGTACCTATACGCTAAACCTTCAGTCAGGTACCAACGAGACAGACAGGAACTTCGGCAACCAGGCCGTGGAAGAATTTGTTCCTCCGGTAGTCTCCGGCTACAAATGGAATGACAAGAATGGAGACGGGAACTGGGACGAAGGTGAACCTGCTCTGGAAGGCTGGACTATCAAGGCTACTAAAGGCGAGGTTGTCAAGACTGATGTCACTGGTTCCGA
>DMIY01000190.1 GCA_003457075.1 Desulfotomaculum sp.
GGCAAGCAGCCTGTACCCCGGGCGGGCAAGACCGCGCCTATATGCTCCAGTGCCAAATCCGGCAGGTCGTGGTTAGGTGAGCCGGGGTTTAAAAGGTAGGCTGCAATCATGGTATCGAAGGTCAGGTTGTTTACAGAAATGTTGCTTGCCTGTAGTATCCGGATCAGGTTTTTGCCGTCGTGGCTGATTTTTTCTATCTCCTGATCAAGGCAAATGGTTCGTAAAGCATCAAGGCTTGCTTTATCCTTTTCGGTTGTCAGGGGGAGGTGAAAGATCTGTAGCCGTGGTTCAAGCAAATCTTCATTGCCCGGTTTGAGATTGGTCATCACGGCCAGAGCTGCCGCCGCCAGGCCGTTTTCCCGGCTGCCTTCCACAGCCAAAGCCGCCCGTCCTGCCCGGCGTACTGCCGTTACGAGCCTTTCTAAATCCTTTGGCCGGTCTACTTGCCGGTAGCCTACCTGGTAGGTGTCTATCTCAACTGCCTGCCGGCTGAAGAGATTTTCCGGTTCTCTTTTTTGTTTATGTTTTTTATCTGCTTTATCCTGTTGCGTAATAGAGCGAATAAGGCTTTTAAACTCCAGCTTGCTGAAAAGTGTCAGCAGCTCCTGATAATCTGGGCCTGACCAACGGCATTTGTCCAGCTCGACAGGGAATGGTACATCCCGCACTATAGTGGCCAGTTGCTTGGACAGGATTGCCTGGGAGGCAAACGGCTCAATTTTTTCCTTCTGGTTTGCAGGTAATTCTGCCACGTGGGAGAGTACTTTTTCCAGGCAACCGTATTTTTCTAATAGACTGGCCGCTGTTTTAGGTCCGATGCCTGGCACGCCGGGAATGTTGTCTGATTGATCACCTGTTAACCCCTTGAAATCGGCGAACGAGGCAGGGTTTATCCCGAAGCGCTCCTGTACCTTTTCCTCCGTATATTCCTCAAGTTCCGTAATCCCCTTTTTGGTTAGCAATACCTTGGTTTGGGGGGAGACAAGTTGCAGGGCGTCCTGATCTCCGGTCAGAATAATATTGAGCAGCCCGGCTTTTTCTGCTTGAGTGACCAGTGTTCCAATTAAATCATCGGCCTCGTAATTTTCATATTCCAATGTTTGAATGCGCATGGCCCGCAAGAGTTCCTTTAGTAAGGGAAATTGGGGGCGCAGCTCGTCGGGAGTTGGTTTGCGATGGGCTTTATATTCCTTATAATCGCTGTGCCTGAAGGTGATCTTACCTTTGTCGAAACAAACTGCCACCATTTGTGTTGGTTGCCCGGCCAGAATTTTTAAGAGCATATTGGTGAAGCCGTATACTGCGTTGGTAATTATTCCCTGGCTGGTGGAAAGCAGGGGTATGGCATGGAAAGCCCGGTGGGCCAGGCTGTTGCCGTCAATGATCAAAAAAGTCCCGGTTGACAAGGGTAGACACCTCGCAGTTTAATTACCACTTATTTGCATTGGCATAATCAGGCCGTATAAAGTAGTTGCGTTGTAAATAAGTATTTCACCGTAAAGGGGTAAAAATCCTTTTTGCCGCATGGTTTAATTCGTTTATCAGTTGATAGCCATAAAGATAGCTAACTGCGTGTCATATAGAAGAAAATTAATTTTGTGAGTCGAAGTGCGTTAACGAATAAAAAATTATTATTGCCTTTGAGTAAGGGAAATACTCTTGTTAATAACCATCTTGTGAAATCAGGCGATGCTTTATTGGTAAGAGAAGGGAGAATATATCTGGCTGCAGAAACTTTAAACATGCCGGGTATAAAGGTTTTACACCGGGATGCAGAAATTATATTAGAAGTGTGATCTTTCAGCAGGAATAGGGTACAGGACGTTGAATTAATTGTTAATGTGTGTCGATTTATATCCGTGAAATAATTTTTAAGCGGTTTCGTGAATATAAGACACAGGGGGGTGTAAAGGAATGCGGGGGACCGGAAAAAGAGATAAGTGTGCATGTGGCAGCAACAAGCCTTATAAACAGTGTTGTGGCATGCCGGCCAAAGTGGTCTCACTGGCACAATTCAGGTGGCAGCAGATAGGTCAGCAACTCCGGCGCAAGCTGGGGGAATTTGCCGATCAACCTTTCTTCGCCCGGGAAGCAGCCCGTGCCCAACAACTTTACATGGAAAAACTCGACCCTGAGTTGATTGACCAGTACGATGAATTTATTATGGAGCGCTGCTTTGAATGGTTTATCTTTGATTATAAGTTATCAACCGGTGAGACGGTTATCGAATTATTTCAGAAGAATCCCGATCTCTCCGGGCAGGAAAAGGAACTGTTGAAAGGATGGTCCAGCGCACGAATATCACTCTACGAAGTATTGGATATTCCTCCCAGGGAAGGTCTGGTCTTGCAGGATTTGATTTGTCATACCGGGATGACTGTTTATGATTTGAACGCGGCCCAGGAACTTTATACTGGAATGGTTTTATTTATGCGTGTACTCAAGGTGGGAGAAACTTATGAGTTTTCTACCAGCGGTCTGGCTATACCTGCTTCCTGTAGGGAGGCTTTGTTAGAAAGGATACGGGATGATTTAAAAACATATTGCCGGGAAAGGGGAATTTCGATCCGGGAAGGAGTAAATTCTTATCTTAAGAGCCGGGCATGCCTGCTTAATACCTGGGTAATAGAAATGGGGCTTAGCTATATACTGCCTGACATGGTAAGTAACAATAGGAAGGATTGTACTCCGGTAAAACTAGATGGCGATCTGGTTTCGGATCAGATTACACATAAGATTACCAATGATTTTTTAGATGATTATTATGATTGCTGGCTTGATCATCCTCAATCTGTATTTAATGGCCTGACTCCCAGACAGGCCTGCCGTAGTATTGAGGGGAAAGAACGTTTAAAGGAAATGCTGCGGGAACTGGAACAAACAGAAATCGAGCGGGAACATAACGGTGAACCTGCCTACGACTTTCAAAAAGTATGGCGGAAGTTGGGACTGACCAGCGGCAGAATTAACAAAAGGGAGGCAACACTTTCACTCGTGAAAAATGAGGTTCCGGATGATTACCAGTGGCCTTTCCCCGGTTGTCTTATGGTAGCCCGGCAGGTGCAGGAAGACTTAAAACTGCGGGGTTACAACCGCCAGCAGAAGGGTTCTGCCCTGCGCCTGTGGCATGATTACTGCTGGCTGGAACGTCCTTCTTTCCGCAAATCCGCCGTATGGGTGGCCACGGTGATATATGCCATGGCGCGTTTGGAATTAGACCGGAAAGTAAACCAGCATGACCTGGCAGCCAGGTATGGTGTTGCGCCTTCCTCCATTTCTCTTAATTTCCGGAACCTATGCCGTACTCTGGGGCTGGTAGCATTCGATCGCCGGTATTCCACACACAGGCCGGTTTTCCCCGGTCCGGATGGAGATTACCCCCTATTGGACAGGATCTGGAAAAAGCTAAAGTTGTAGAAGGTTGTTTTAGAGGGGGTAAGTTTTTTTGCCGGAGTCTTTAGCGTACCTGCTGGAGGTTGTTATCCAAAGGACGGTTGACTTCATTTCTTCGCTGGGTTACTGGGGTATTTTCATTGGCATGGCTATTGAAAGCGCTAATGTGCCACTACCCAGCGAAGTGATTCTACCC
>DMIY01000021.1 GCA_003457075.1 Desulfotomaculum sp.
GGAAAAATAAGATTTTTGTTGAATTAAGGAATTATAGGTAACAGCATGGGGGAGAATGCCTGATGCAATTGGCGGCAGTTATTCTGGCGGCAGGTAAGGGTACGCGCATGAAATCAAGTTTACCAAAGGTTCTTCACAAAATATGCGGCCGGCCCATGCTTTACTATGTGTTGGAGGCGGTAAAAGCTGCCGGGATAGAGAAAATCGTTGTGGTGGTTGGTCATCAAGGCGATCTGGTGGCTGAAGTTTTGGCCGGGCAGGCTGGTGTAGTTTATCAACATCCCCAATTAGGTACTGCTCATGCTTTGCTCCAGGCTGGGGAAGTTCTTGCCGGCTCTACTGGCCGTATACTTGTAGTAGGTGGGGATACTCCTTTGATTACTCCGGCTACCATTTTGCAGCTTCTTGAAGTTCACCAGGCTTCCCGGGCGAGGGCTACGGTACTTACCGCCAGCCTGCTTGATTCCACGGGGTACGGGCGTGTAATCCGGGAGGAAAAAGGGAAAGTAATCAGAATCGTAGAGCATAAGGACGCTACGCCTGATGAACTGGCGATCAGAGAAATTAACACGGGAATTTACTGTTTTTCCGGGGAAGGACTTTTTACAGCCTTGGCAGAGATTAAAACGGAGAATGTACAGAAAGAATATTACTTGACGGACCTCATTGAAAAATATGTAAAGGCCGGCTTGCCGGTGGCNNTGAGTGAGTTGATGCTTTCGGGAGTTACTGTAGTTGATCCCTCCAGTACCTTTGTTGATCCGGGGGTGGTAATCGGACAGGACAGCATTATTTATCCTTTTACCATTATCGAGGGGAAAAGCACTATTGGACCAAACTGCAGGATTGGGCCGGGAGTGCGCCTTGTTGAGGCGCAGGTGGGTGAAGGAGTATCGATAGCCAATTCAGTGGTGTTGGAAAGTATGATCGGGGACTATTGTACGATAGGTCCTTTTGCATATATCAGACCGGGTTGTATCTTGGAACAAGGTGTAAAGGCAGGTGATTTTGTGGAGCTTAAGAAAGCGACGGTTGGCAAGAACAGTAAGGTGCCTCATTTAAGTTATCTAGGAGACGCAACGGTAGGCTCTGGTGTAAACGTTGGGGCAGGAACTATAACCTGTAATTATGATGGTGTGTATAAATGGCCCACCCGTATTGGGGATGGGGCTTTTATCGGTAGTAATACCAATCTGGTGGCTCCTGTGGAGGTGGGAGTGGGGGCGGTGGTTGCTGCTGGTTCTACGATTACCAGGGATGTGCCTGCTGGCGCTCTGGGTGTTGCCCGGGGCCGCCAGCGCAATGTCGAAGGATATAGCAAGCGCAGAAAAATAGTAGCAAAAGAGGACTTAAAGGACAGGTAAAGTTAAAAGCTAAAGAGACTTTTAAAACAATGCTTTTGAAGTGGGTTTATGGTTTTTAGATTATGAAAGATGAGAGGATGTGAGTTTACAGTTGCCTTTAAGTAAAAGGCTAAAAATTTTTACTGGCAACGCCAACCCCGAGTTGGCTGAGGAAATTGTTCAATACCTGGGAGTAACCCTTGGTGAGTCAAAGGTTATCCGTTTCTCCGATGGAGAGGTGCACGTAAAAATAAATGAAAGCGTACGTGGGGCAGACGCCTTCGTTGTCCAGCCCACCTCGCAGCCGGTGAACGAACACCTGATGGAGTTATTGATCATAGTGGATGCCCTGCGCAGAGCATCAGCCAAAAGAATTACTGCTGTTCTTCCTTATTATGGTTACGCCCGCCAGGATCGAAAAACGAGGGCGCGCGATCCGATTACCGCTAAACTGGTGGCCAACCTGATCACGGCCAGCGGTGCTCGCCGGGTGCTGACTATGGACCTGCATGCCGGGCAGATTCAGGGGTTCTTTGATATTCCTGTGGACCACCTGCCTGGGGTACCGATTCTTGCTCAATATTTTATCCAACATAAACTGGATAATGTAGTAGTGGTTTCTCCCGACCTGGGTGGTGTTATCAGGGCAAGAGAATTAGCGGAACGAATTGGTGCGCCCATTGCGATTATTGATAAGCGCCGGCCGGAACCAAACGTGGCCGAGATCATGAATATTGTAGGTGATGTAAAAAACAAAACGGTAATTATTATTGATGATATGATTGATACGGCAGGTACTATTACCCAGGGTGCAGAGGCGCTGAAACAATGGGGGGCAAAGGATATTTACGTATGTTGTACTCATCCGGTGCTCAGTGGCCAGGCTGTCCAGCGTTTGGAAAAGGCTCAAGTTAAAGAAGTAATAGTTACCAACACTATTCCTTTGTCTGCTGAGAAAAGGCTGAAAAAGATCAAGGTCCTTTCGGTGGCGCCTCTTTTAGGTGAGGCGATTATCCGGATTCATGAGGATCTTTCAGTAAGCAAATTGTTTGATTAACAATGTTACGGGCGGCACACCTGGTATGTTCTTAAAGTGCGGGTGGTGATTTTTCGTCAGTAGTATTTTCCTCGAGAATTACTGTTACTTGAGGACTTTCCGAGGTCTTGTTTACCTCCTCTGCCGGTATTGCTTGGGAGAGATCGTTTGTTCTGCGTTTAAAAGGCCAGTTGATGGTGGAACCCAGTTCGCGACTTTTGTTAAGAGCGGAAGACCAGGCATGGTTAGCTTTACTCCTGACGGTTCGCATGGTTTCCTGGATGCCGCCTTCTATTTTGATTATGTTGTTTAGAGAATCGTTAGTGCAGACAGTAACTTGTTTGCCAAGAGTGCGGATGAACCCGGAATCCAGGAATGCCTTGCTATCCATGAAGTTGTTTAAAATTCCCGTTGATAATTCCAGGCCAACGATGTTGCCGCTTTGAATGTCTACAAAGTATTCATCTACCTGACCCAGGATGGCGCCATTTTCCGATATTATGCGTGAACCTGTAATGTTTATCTTGTCTTTAGTGAATTTTACCATATCCGGCAGGGTAGCTCCCTTTTGGATGATGTTGCTGCGTTCAATGGTCACAGCGTTTTCTCCAATGCTATGGATACGGC
>DMIY01000175.1 GCA_003457075.1 Desulfotomaculum sp.
GCCTTATTTTCAATAACTTCTTCCCTAAAAAGCAACACAACTTGGGAAATGTTCTCGTTAATTTGTGTATCGTCAAGAATTACTTTTGCCCCCTTTTTTTCTGCCAGGGTAGCCAGTGGATCAGGCAAGACGGCAGCTTTTACCTGGCCGGCTAAAAGTAATTGGAGCCTTGCTGGAATTGCGGGAATGTTGACAGTTGTAATTTCCTCCGGCCGCAGTCCGGCTATAGCAAGCAGCCGGTAATTGACATAATCAATGATGGTGTGTTCTGAAACAGCTACTTTTACTCCTTTTAAATCAGCCGGTTGATCAATCCCTGAATCAGGCGCTGCCAGAAGAACAAATCGTCCTTCCCGGGGCGTAGAACCCATTGTCAGGGAGACAATCTTGACAGGGGTCCCGGCTTTCTTGAGCAAAGCAGCAGCAACAATGTCAGCAACCTCACCATCAATTTCACCCGCCTGAAGAGCCAAATCCCGTTCACGGGCGCTGTTAAAGGAAATTAGCTCTGCTGGCAGGCCTGCTTTCGTAAACATTCCATCAGCTTGGGCTACAAAAAAGGGGAAATTGTCCTCTATCGGTAAAACTCCCAACTTCAAAGGCTCCAATTTTCCCGCAGGGCTGTTTTTTTGCGTCCGGCTGCACCCGGACATAATTAAAACCGCAAGCAGGATTACCGATAAGAACACGCAAATAATTTTCCCTCTGGTGTAATTAAACATTAAAAATCCCTCCTCGCTTAATCAATCAATTAATTTTTAATCCAGGCCCAGCCGGGGCCATTTTTCTTCAACAAGACGGACAATATCCTCACTCATGGAAATATCCTCGGGCCAAGGACGGGGATGTCCTTCCGAGGGCCATTTGCGGGTTGCATCTATTCCCAGTTTGGCTCCGTAATGCAGGTTTGGAGAAGAGTGATCCAAAGCATCCAGGGGCCCCTGGACAATCACCAGATCCCGCCCTGCGTCTATATTATTAAATACCCTCCAGATAACCTCCGACAGATCATGAACATTTACAGTGTGTTCTACAACTATAATCATCTTGGTAAACATCATCTGTCCAAGCCCCCAGAGTGCGTACATTACCTTACGGGCCTGGCCTGGATAAGTCTTCTTAATTGAAACAATTGCGCAATTGTGGAACACTCCTTCCAAGGGAAGGTTCATATCTACGATTTCAGGAACCTGCCACCTGATTAAGGGCAAAAAAATCCTTTCCGTGGCCTTTCCCAAATAGCAATCTTCCATGGGCGGCCTGCCGACAATAGTTGCAGGATAGACGGCATCCCGCCTGTGGGTCAAGCAGGTGACGTGAAAAACGGGATAGTAGTCGGCCAGGGAATAATACCCCGTATGGTCCCCGAAAGGCCCTTCCAGCCTTAATTCCTCCATGTCTAC
This sequence comes from Desulfotomaculum sp., assembly GCA_003457075.1. GTDB lineage: Bacteria > Bacillota > Desulfotomaculia > Desulfotomaculales > Nap2-2B > UBA4053. The sequence continues at coordinate 1,404 of DMIY01000175.1, forward strand.
ATATCCTTCAAGGATAATATCAGCCCCCGCGGGAACTTCCAGATCGACAGTCTTACAGCGCACCAACTCCACCGGTTCCCGCCTTAAGAAACCGGCGAAAAGCAGTTCATCAACCCCATGGGGAAGAGGGGCGGTAGCAGCATAAATGACGGCCGGATCAGTGCCTATAGCTACGGCCGCCTCCATCCTGCTTTGCGCAAGCTTGTGGCGGCGGAAGTTTTCCGCCCCGTCTTTATGCAAGTGCCAGTGCATCCCGGTAGTTCGCCGGTCATACACCTGCAAGCGGTACATACCTGCGTTTCTGGCGCCGGTTTGCGGATCCCGGGTGAAAACAATGGGCAATGTAATGAAACGTCCTCCGTCTCCAGGCCAGCATTTAAGAACAGGCAGGGACTCTAAAGAAAAATCTTCTTTAATTACCTCCTGGCAGGAACCGCTACGAACTATCTTGGGAATAAAAGAATTGAACTCGGCCAGACGTGGTATGGCTTTCAGCTTTTCAATGAAGCCAGTTGGTATCATACCGGTCATTTTAAGAAGGTTGTCCAGCCGTTGTGCAATTTTGTCAAGTTCATCTCCAAGCGCCATCTGCAACCGGTGGTAACTGCCGAAAGCATTGGTTAAAACCGGCATATCATATCCGGAAACGTTTTCAAAAAGCAAGGCAGGCCCCTCTTTTTTAACCACTCTGTCCGTGATCTGGGTTATTTCAAGTATAGGGCTGACCGGTTCCCGGATCCGCCTGAGTTCACCTGCAGATTCAAGAACTGCTATAAACTCGTGAAGATCCTTGTATGCCATTAGAATCTACACCCCTCTTCACTTTTCTCTTCCAAAATCTTAAAACCAGCTCCCCTAAGAGCAAAGCTGAGTAAGGAACCGGTGACTTCTTCCACAGGAGAAGTCACCTCTGAACTCAACCAGTTCAGAATTACCTGGTTATAACTTCCCGCTATCGCTTGAGCCGTCAACCGGCAATCCTGCGCAGGGATCAACCCCTGATCCATGGCCTCCTCAAGATCTTCCCTGATAAACCCGGTCAACTCGTCATGGATAGCGGCAACAAGCCTGTGCACTTTGTCCTGCCTTGACTGCAGTAGTACCAAACGGGCTAATTTTCTGTGTTCACTGAATAACTTTAAAAAATATTGCATTGAAAAAGACAGTTTTTTTTGAGCGTCAGCTTCCATTGTCTTTCTCCTGCAGCGCATATCTTCAATCATTTGCTGATAAAATTCGTCGATCAAGGAAGTAAACAACTGTTCCTTATTACGAAAATAAAGATAAAAAGTTCCCGCGGCCACCCCGGCTAAACGGGTGATCTCTTTGATCGAGGAGCACTCGTATCCCTTCTCATCAAAAAGCTTTAAAGCCGCCCATCTAATAGATTTTTCCTTTTTAGCCAGCTTTTGGGCAACTTTGAACGTTTGCTGATAAACCAAAACCGACCGGCCCCCATAAATGAATTCTAATTCATTTTTTGATGATAATATCCCTTTTCTAATCTATTTGTCAAGAAAATTCTAGGTGAGCTTTTTGCTTTGTAAGTTTTTTTTTGGCTTTTTAGTCATTGATCAAGCATTCTCAATGGGTAAATTGAGAAG
>DMIY01000207.1 GCA_003457075.1 Desulfotomaculum sp.
GTAACCGTGCTTACTATGGGGCCGCTTTCCGGCCTGGAAAACTTGAGGGAAGCTTTAGCTATGGGGGCAGACAGGGCCTTCTTGCTGAGCGATCGGTGCTTTGCCGGCGCTGATACGCTGGCCACTTCATGTGCGCTGGCAGCAGGGATCAAAAAGGCGGCGCCGGACTTTGACCTGGTGCTTTGTGGAGCTAAAAGCCTGGACAGCGGTACCGCCCAGGTTGGGCCTCAACTGGCGGTGCACCTAGAGGTGGCGCATGTAACCAGTGTTTTTTCGGTAGACTTGTTGGAGGAAAGTACATTTCAAGTAAAAATGGAAATGGAAAGAGGTTACCTGCTTTTGAATGTTCTACCACCTGTTGTAATGACGGTAACCCACCGGCTTAATAAACCATGTATTCCTACCCTGGCGGATATTGTAGCCGCCGGCGGCAAGGAGATTACAGTATACTCGCTGGCTGAATTGGGGCTTTCACCATCACAGGTTGGTCAGGCTGGTTCACCGACGCAGGTACGTGATTTGTTTTTTTCGCCCGTGAAACGATTGGGGAAAATACTTGAAGGTTCGCTGGATGAAAAGGTTGAGAAATTGCTTGGACAGCCTGGGGTAGCGGGTGTGTTGGGATAATGGGGAAAGCAGTAAGAGATCGGGATATCTGGGTTTTTGTTGAGCAACATCAAGGGGAACCATGCAGTGTCAGTTTGGAGTTACTGGGTAAGGCCCGTCAACTGGCGGACAAAACCTGCTGGCAGGTAGTTGCAATATTGGCTGGACGTGACGTAGAATCTCTTTCGCCGGTTCTTATTACTTCCGGCGCCGACCTGGTTTATTTGCTGGAACACCCCGTACTGGAATATTATCGCAGCGATCTTTATCCGCCTGTGATTGCCCGGCTTATACAGAAATACCGCCCGGCGGTAATGCTCTTTGGCGCCAGTGCGGCGGGCCGTGACCTGGCTCCGTCTGTGGCCGCCCTGGTCAAGACGGGATGCGCAGCCGATTGCTGCGACATGGAACTGGAGGCGGACGGCGGGTTATTACAAATTGTACCGGCTTTTGGTAGCCAGATGATGGCCACTATTGTGACTCCTGCTCACCGGCCTCAGATAGCCACTGTCCGGCCGGGGGGTTTTTCAAGGCCCGCGCCCGGGTCCCGGGAGGGCAGGACGGAGCGTATACCGGTTGAACTGCCGGCGGGGAAAATAAGGCTGGCTGATGCCGTTTGGGAGCAGATGCAGCCCTCTTCTTTAGCTGCGGCGAGGATTGTGGTGGCCGGAGGAGCGGGGGTTGGTTCCCGTGAAGGATGGGATTTGTTGCATGAATTGGCGGATGTTCTGCGAGGATCACTGGGAGGAAGCCGTCCGGCTCTGGATGCCGGCTGGATAGAAGAAAACCAAATGATCGGGCAGAGCGGCTGTACAATCCGTCCCGATTTATACATTGCCGTGGGTATTTCAGGGGATATCCAGCACATGGTAGGAGTGCGGGAGGCAAAAGTGATCGTAGCCATTAACAACAACCCGCTTTCTCCTGTTTTTCGCCAGTCGGATTACGGTATTGTTGGTGATTACCGGGAGGTGGTGACTGTTTTGCTAAAATCATTAAAAAGACTTTCTAAAGAATCAATCCTAGGAAAGAAGAAGCCATCGTATAAAGGCTTTTAGGATATATTGATATTTGGAGTATTATTTACAAAGCAGGGATAAGCTGCTTTACTGAATACTTACAAAAAAAAGGAGAAATGCGATTCGTGAATTTTCAACTTACCACCGAACAAGAGCTTTTGCGCAGGACCGTAAGAGAATTTGCAGAACAGGAGATTGCTCCCTTAGTAGAAGAAATGGAAAAAACCGACGAGACGCCGCCGGATTTAATAAAAAAAATGGCTGCCCAGGGATTTTTAGGTGTAACCATACCTGCAGAATTTGGAGGAACAGGTATGGGGCATGTGGCACGCATGATCATGTTGGAAGAAGTCGGGCGGGTTTCGGCGGCGATGAGCATGAGCCTTCAGGTTTTGCAGTCAGGGGCAGGCATGGTAATGAAATTTGGAAATGATGAGCAGAGAAAGAGATATTCGCCTGCCCTGGCCCAGGGTAAAATTTTAGTTGCTCAGGGAATAACAGAGTCAAGCGGGGGATCTGATCCTACAGGCATTGTCACCAGGGCTGTGGATCAGGAGGAACATTATCTGCTTAATGGACGTAAAGTGTTTATTACCAATTCTCGTCTTACAGATTTACACGTAATCATAGCCAGAACTGAAGATGAACCGGAAAAGAAATTTAGCGCTTTCCTTGTGGAAAGAAAAACTGAGGGTTTTCGACCCGGCCGGGTCGAAAGAAAGATTGGTTTTCATGGCTGTGTTACCGGCGAGTTGGTAATGGAAAACTGCCGGGTTCCAAAAGAGAATCTTTTGGGAGAAGGAGGACAGGGGATAGTTATTGCTTTAAAGGGAATCAATGATTATGGAAAAACGGGAATAGTGGGTGTAGCTCTGGGGCTAATGCAGGCTTCTTTGGAGGCTGCTATTAAATTTGCTCAGGAAAGGGTTCTTTATGGAAAACCGATCAGCAATTTACCTCCTGTTCATTTCCGCGTTGCCGAGATTTACGCCGATCTGGAGGCCAGCCGGTTGATGGCTTACTATGGGGCCTGGCTCATTGATCAGAATCAAAGATCAGATACCCAGGTGGCGGCGACAAAGTTTTTTGCCACCGAGGCTGCCTTGCGCTGCACGCGTAAAACTATGGACATCTACGGCGGTTACGGCTGTATGAAAG
>DMIY01000120.1 GCA_003457075.1 Desulfotomaculum sp.
AAAATCTTCACCGGTCTCACCAGGAAAACCCACCATAATATCGGTCGTAATTGCTACACTAGGTATTGCCTGACGTATTTTTTCAACCAGGTCCAGGTAATATTCACGCCTGTAGCCCCTGTTCATACTCTGTAGAACATGATTGTTGCCTGCCTGGACGGGCAGGTGTATGTGCTCGCATATTTTACTGCAAAGCGAAATCGTTTCTATCAGGCAAGGGGTAAAATCGCGGGGATGAGAAGTTACAAAACGTATCCGGCAAAGATCGTCTATTTTGTTTACCTCCATCAGAAGGCCGGCAAAGTCAATCTTTTGAGGCAAGTCCCGGCCGTAGGAATTAACGTTTTGCCCCAGCAGGGTCACTTCTCTATATCCTTTAGCCACCAGGTTCCTTATCTCGGACAGGATTTCTTCGGGATGACGGCTGCACTCCTTGCCCCGCACATAAGGAACAATACAGTAAGTACAAAAGTTATTACACCCGTGCGCAATTACTACCCAGGCTCCGATACCGCTTGATCGTCTGATTGGAAGACCCTCTACTGCCGGACTGGCCTGATCCATGAGTTCCAGTATGGTTTCCCGGCTTGCCTGCGTTTTTCTCAAAAGGTCGGCCAGTTGGTGGTAATTATGGGTTCCAAAGATCAGATCCACGTAAGGAAAACGACTTTTAATTTTTTCCGCCACCGCTTTTTGCTGGGTCATGCATCCACCCACACCAATGATCAGCGAGGGCTTAGCCTGCTTGAGCCTGCGCAACCTGCCCAACAAACCGTAAACTTTATTCTCCGCCGTTTCCCTGACACAGCAGGTATTGACGAGCAAAACATCTGCCTCTTTCTCCCCCGCAGCGGGCCGGTATCCCATGTCTTCCAGAATACCGGCTATCACCTCCGAATCGTGCTCATTCATCTGGCAGCCGAAAGTAAATGTGAGATACCTAAGTGGTTTCTTCTTTTGGTCGTCCATAATCTTCGCCCCTGCCAGATTATATCATATGCTTTAATTTGTTACAAACAAGGTCAATTATGCGACATCTGCAAAATGCCGCCCACAGGCTATATTAAAAGTAATCTCGGTAGTTTTGGTTGTTCCGGGATGTGTTTTAGAAATTACGATTATAAAAAATACGAAAGTCTTATAGAAAAAAGTTTTAATTTATGCTATTGTTTATAGAGGAGTTGCTCATGAAGGCTAACACATCTCAACAAACAATGAAAATCTATCTTTCGGAGGAGGTATTGTCATGTCCTTGTTGATAGAAAGAGTTACTCAAGATTTTTCCTGTCTAACCCCCGGGGAGAAAATAGAATTTCTTAAAAGAATAACCATAGTTCCACCTGGTGAGTGGATAGAAGTCGACAGCAAACTCTATTTCATCCCCGAAGGACCTCCAGCCACAGAAGAAGAGGAAAGAGTTTTTGAACAGGCAAACGCTGAAATAGAAGCTGGTCGGGGGGTAACGTTGGATGAACTCAAAAGAGGGCTTAGGCTTTAAGATAGTTTTTGACAAGCATACTGCCAAATACATTGAAAAACTCGATAACAAATGGCGAGCCAAAATTCTTAGCATCCTGGAAGACATGGTCATTAACCCTTTTAGCGGGGACATTGAAACTATTAAAGGCAAGCCTGGCTACTATCGCCGCAGGGTAGGCCGTTATCGTATAAAATTTACTGTTTTGTTAGAAAAGCGTGAGATTCTTATTCTTGAGTTCGGCACTAAAGGAGATTTCAGCTATTAAGTAATTTTTACCATGGACACCGTCTGATTCGCTGAAATGGAAACAACGGGAAGTTAAATCCCCAAACCCCATTTCCAGCTTCCATTTAACCCTTACGGCCGCCTTTGGAAATTCACAGTACGTTTTCCAGGTTAAGCATCAACCATAAGCGGTTATCCTTTTTTACTACACCCTGCAGGTAATCCACATTATCGCCCGCCACTGATGGAGGTTCTACCTCGCTTTCAGCATAGCTGCCTACTTCTAAAATATTATCTACGATCATACCCACTTTTTGCCCTCCGGATTCCACCACAATGATGCGGGTAGCTTCACTGTAATCGCTTACGGGTAGATCCAGCCGTTTGCTCAAATTAATTACCGGAACTATGTTGCCTCGCAGGTTGATGATTCCTTCCACGTAATATCTGGTATTGGGCATGCGAGTAACGTTAGCCATGCGAATAATTTCCTGGGTATCCTGAATGGGTAGTGCATATTGCTGATCATTTAACTGGAAAACTACCAGTTGTTGTTCTATATCTATTTTTGAAACCTCCCGGTCTTAGAGTTTCTTATTCATTACTGCCGATATTCTACGCAGGTCATCCATCATGGCTGTAAAGTTTGCCGGGTTAAGTGACTGGGCGCCGTCGCACAATGCTTCCTCTGGATTGGGATGGACTTCTACCAGCAAACCGTCTGCTCCGGCAGCAATGGACGCCCGGGCCATTGCCGGTACAAATCGCCACTTGCCAATCCCATGGCTGGGATCTACTATTACCGGCAGGTGACTCAAATGTTTTATCACCGGAATGGCGCAAATATCTAATGTATTGCGGGTATACGTTTCAAAACTGCGGATGCCGCGT
>DMIY01000165.1 GCA_003457075.1 Desulfotomaculum sp.
GTTCTTTTTCTACCCTGATTAGAAAGTCGGTAGGACAATAAGGTAGTTTCTCAGATTGACCACACTTCAGACAGACCAGGTGGTGGTGATGCCTGCCTTCCAAATTAAATTCAAATCGCCGGTAACCGCCTTGAAAGTTCAATTCGCTTACCAACCCCAAATTCTTAAAAAGATAAAGTGTCCGGTAAACGGTATCCAGGCTGACTCCCGGATAACGGCGCTGTACCCGCTGCAAAATTTCCTCTGCGCTATAATACTTTTCTTCTTCCAGAAGAACCACCAAAATTTCCTGCCGCTGGGGGGTCATTTTGAACCCTTCTTTTTTTAGTCTGGCCATCGCCCTGCCCAGTTTCATGAGTATGCCTCCTAAATCGTAATTATTCCTAATTGGCTATTTTCATTATAAAACAAAAAACCGGTTTGTCAACCAGTTTTTATCTCTGTTTTGACCTCTGCTTTTATACCTCTGCCACCGCCAGTCTATCCCGACCGGCCAGGTCACTTATTATTTCATACTTCCATCCCGCCAAAGCAAGCCCAAGAGCAATCTCCCCTCCCTGCCCCGCTCCTATTTCCATTAATATATAACCCGGCCGGGATAAAAACACGCGCGCCCGGGAAAGCAAGCGCCGGTAAAGGCAAAGCCCGTCCGGACCACCATCTAAGGCCGGCCGGGGCTCATAAAGGCCGACATCGGGCATCAGGTTATCCAGATCAGAGGTTCTTATATATGGAAGGTTGGCTGCAATTAAATTTATCCTGCCCTCCAGACCCAAACCAGCCAGGGGAAGCAACAGGTCTCCTTCCAGAAAGACAATTCTCTCCTCCACCCCGTGGGTGAGGGCATTTCTTTTGGCCACTTCCAGGGCTACCCGGGAAATATCCATCGCGTAAAGCCGGGCGCAAGGCAAATACTTTGCTAAACTGACGGCGATGGCGCCGCTGCCCGTACCCACATCCACAATCAGCACGGATTGATCTGCCCAACATCCTGCCGACAACTCCAGCGATTTTTCTACCAGCAGTTCTGTTTCCGGACGGGGAATAAGAACGGCAGGGTTGACCTCCAACTCCAACCCCATAAACTCCTTGCGGCCCGTCAAATAAGCCACCGGTTCCCTTGTCTTTGCTCTCCTTTGCATGAGGCGGCTATAGGCTTCTTCCTCGGCAGGACTTAAGAACCGCCCGCCTTCCCGGTATAAACCTGTCTTATCCAGGCCTGTACAGTGAGACAGGAGTACCTGAGCATCTAAAAACGGGGTTTCCATACCGTAGCTTTTAAGATACAACCCCCCCCAGGCCAGAATTGCCTGAATAGTCTTGCTTTTAATGCCCAGTACCTCCTTTATTTGCCAATGGGCTCTCGGAAATTCGAAATACGCGTGATACCTACATATAAAAGCTCCTTGTTTTATTTCTTACCTCCAAGTCCCCTCACCCTAACCCTCTCCCCCAGGGGAGAGGGAACCTATTGGAGTATTTCTGATCTCTGGGGGAGGGTGATTTGCCCGATGAATTTCCGAGAGTCTTCATCTACAGAAAAATGCAGGCTTTGTGTGATCACAGTCAGATCACGCACTGCAGCCGCTCCGCCTGATCGACAGTCAACAATGCGCTGATTATGTCGTCGAGATCGCCCATCATTACTTCGTTTAAGCGGTGGGTGGTATAGCCGATGCGGTGGTCAGTGACCCTGTTCTGCGGAAAATTATATGTACGAACCCGTTCACTGCGATCTCCGCTGCCTACCTGCAACCGGCGCATACTGGCCGTTTTTTGCCGCTGCTCCTCCTGCGCCCGGTCGAGTAACCTGGCACGCAGCACCCGCATGGCCTTATCCTTGTTTTTATGCTGGCTTTTCTCATCCTGACAACTGACCACAATACCTGTCGGCAAATGGGTAATCCGCACCGCCGACTGGGTCGTATTAACCGACTGGCCCCCGGGCCCGGTGGAACAAAACACATCAACCCGCAAATCCGCCGGGTCAATTTCCACATCTACTTCTTTTGCCTCCGGTAATACTGCCACTGTTGCCGCTGAAGTATGAATACGCCCCCCCGACTCGGTGGTTGGAATACGCTGCACCCTGTGCACGCCACTTTCAAATTTCAGCCTGCTGTAAGCGCCCTTCCCCTCGACCAGGAAAACCGTTTCTTTAAATCCTCCCAAGTCGGTGGGACTGGTATTCATTATCTCGCACTTCCAGCCCTTCCGTTCGGCATAGCGAATGTACATCCGGAAAAGATCAGCAGCAAATAAAGCAGCTTCTTCACCACCGGTACCGGCCCGGATCTCCACAATAACGTTTTTCTCATCATCTGGGTCGCGGGGCAACAACAATATTTTCAGTTGCCTTTCCAATTCCTCTTTTTTTTCTTTTAACTGTTTGAGTTCTGTTTCTACCATTTCCCGGAAGTCATCATCCGGCTTTTCCGCCAACAACTCATAGGCCTCTTCGATCCCGCGCTGCGCCTTTTTGTGCTCACGGTAGGCGGCAACCACCTCATCCAGTTCGGCGTGGGCTTTCACATACTGCTGCCATCGGCTGTGATCAGCGATTACCCCGTGATCGCCAATCAATTTACTCAAACCTTCGTAACGATCTTCCAGGCTTTCCAGCTTATTGAACATGAACTTCACCCTCTTTAGGCAACACTGCCGCCAGTGCCGAAATAGCCACTTCCACCTGGGTATGATCAGGTTCACCCGTAGTCAGTCCCTGAAGCCATCGCCCCGGAATAATAAATAAACGGGAAATAAAAAAATCCGGGTACCTGGCTGAAAGCTTGAGCAGTTCATAAGACACGCCGGCCAGAACGGGAAGCAGCAGGATGCGGGAAACCACACGCCACCAGAGCGTTTCTGACGGCAAAAGGGAAAATAAAAAAATGCTCAGCACCAGCACAATTAAAATAAAACTGGTGCCGCAGCGGGGATGAAAGGTGGAATACTTTTGAACATTTTGTACTCCAAGCTCCTCCCCCGCCTCCAAAGCGTTGATTACTTTGTGTTCTGCCCCGTGATACTCAAAGACCCGTCGAATGTCGGGTATCCGGCTGATAGCGATTACGTAAAGTAAAAATACCAGAAGACGGATAACGCCTTCGATGATATTTTGAGCCAGACTGCCCCGTACACCAGCGGCAAGATAATGGACGACTCCGGTGGGTAAGATCACAAAAAGAAATACTGCCAGCGCTAGAGCAACCAGCAAGGTCACACCCATTTCCCAGCTCTTTATTTCCTCATCCTCTCCTGTCGCCTGTTCAGCAGAATAGCTCAAGGCTTTCAGTCCAATAACCAGGGATTCACCCAGCATTACTACTCCACGCAGGAAAGGCCATCTGAAAATGGCTGTTCTTTTGCTCAGGGAACTTACAGGGTTTAAATCCAGAGCAATCGTCTGATCGGGCCGGCGCACGGCTACTGCCCACAGGCGCGGTCCGCGCATCATCACGCCTTCTATAACGG
>DMIY01000153.1 GCA_003457075.1 Desulfotomaculum sp.
AAGATCAACTGCGAAAGTTGAGTTTTTAACAGGATATTGTAGTTTTGATTACAGAATTGTATGGTAATTATCTAATAAAATATTTAATAAAAAGCAACTGCTCAGCTTGCTTAATTACCCCATTGCGAATTAGTTGCAATAGAATTTGATAGGGAGGTTTATATATGACCGGCTCGAGAACGATTACCACGAACGGTATTGAAAAAACGGCCTGCGGTTTGTGTCACATGAGCTGTGGAATGGAGTTGCACATTAAGGACGGGCGTATCTCAAGCGTCAACGGCATACGTGAACACCCCTTGAATAAAGGCTTTCTATGTCCGAAGGGGCGGGCGGTGTTAGAGCATGTATATTCTCCGAAACGATTAAGTGTTCCATTACTAAAGGAAGGTTCGGGCTGGAAGGAGATTTCCTGGGAAGCAGCAATGAAGATTATAATTGCCAACCTGGAGGAAATACAGGGATCAGCCGGACCCAGAAGCCTGGGGATTGCCGTGGGCATGCCGGTTTTGCTCTCCGGCACTTCTACCGTAGGGTTGATCAGGCGGTTTGCTCATGTTTTTGGAACACCTAATTGTTTTTCCGTGGAAAGCATTTGCTATCGCTGCCGGATGCTTGCTTATATAGCAACCCTGGGGAGATTTTTTGTGGCTGATCCGGAAAACTCTGCCTGTATTGTAGTCTGGGGCTCTAATCCCGAGCAGTCTTCGCCGCCGGTAGGCACAAGGATCTTGCAGAGCAAGAGAAAAGGGGCCAGGCTGGTGGTTATTGATCCACGCCGCACTTCCATGGCTGCCCGGGCGGATTTTCACCTGCAGCCGCGGCCGGGAACCGATTGTGCGCTCATCCTGGCCATCTTGAACGTGATTATAACTGAACAGTTGTATGATCAGGATTTTGTAAGTAAATATACCATTGGATTTGATGAACTGGCCAATCATGTGAGAGAATATCCTCCGGAACGCGTCCAGGACATTACTTCTGTGCCGGCCGAAAAGATACGGGAAGTAGCAAGGCTTTTTGCCGTTACCAAACCGGCCTGTATTGTTCAGGGAACCAATGCCCTTGACCAGACGCCCAGCGGCTTTCACAACAGCCGGGGAATAGCGATTTTACAGGCTGTTACCGGCAACATTGACGTACCTGGCGGCTTTATTCAATCGCCGCGACTGCGGGTTAACGTGGTGGAGGCAGTTGAAAAGGTTGAGGAACCACCTATAGGTATCGATTCTTACCCGTTTTTTTACGGCATTTACGGACGGGAGTTTGGCGAAGGCCAGACTATGGTTCTTTTGGAATCCTTGCTTACCGGCCAGCCTTATTCAATAAACTCTATGATCATCAGCGGTTCCAATCCGGTGCTGACGTGGCCTGATTCTGCAAAAGTAAAAAAGGCGCTGAGCAGGTTAAGGTTTCTGGTGGTAATGGATCAGTTCATGACGGAAACTGCCCGCCTTGCCCACCTGGTACTGCCTGTAGGCACTTTCTTAGAAAGGCCCGAACTCTGCGATTACTACAGCCTTTGGGGGCTTCCCTATGTGATGGTACGCAAAAAGATCTTAGAGTACGGTCAGTGCCGCCCCGACCTGGATTTCTGGCTGGAACTGGCCCACCGCATGGGCTATCAGGAGCAGTTTCCCTGGCAGTCAATAGAGGAGGTTATTGACTATACCCTAAAGCCTTCCGGATTCACCTATAAATACTTTGCCGAAGAACATCCCAACGGTATTTATTACGGTGAACAAAAGTATAGAAAATACGAAAAGCAGGAATTTAAGACTCCCAGCGGGAAGATCGAGCTCTATTCGCGTTACATGGCAGAGATGGGCTATGCTCCTTTGCCCACCTGCCAGGAACCGGCAGAAAGCGAGGCAAGCACGTCCGGACTGGCAGAAAAATACCCCCTCACCCTGACTACCGGCGCAAGACAGGTATGTTATATCCATTCCCAGCTTCGTGATCTTGCTTCCTTGAACCGTAAAATGCCCGAGCCCTTAGCGGAGATTAACCCGGTTACTGCCCGGCAGTATAAAGTAAATGATGGCAATATGGTAGTAATAGAAAGCCCGGGAGGAGAAATTGAAATCAAAGTAAAGGTTACTGAAGATATTATGCCCGGTGTTGTCAACATTCCTCACGGCTGGGTCCAGGCCAACGTCAACCTGTTGACAGACAGCACCCCGGCCGATCCCATTACCGGCTACCCTGCCTTAAAAGGATTGCTTTGCGGAATCAGGGTTAAGAAGAATTAGCATTTACATTATCTGAAAAAAGAGTAACTGAACCTACTGCGAATATAAAATCTGCTTTAAGAACCTTTTCGGTAGCCTGAACCTCATGGGACAGGGGGGAATATGCTTTGGCCCTAGCGGATGGTGAGGTATTTGATTACCGGGTACCGCGCAGGAAAACCTAGTGTCTTGACATGTAAATCATTACCGCGTTTACGGTAATTTGATGGTTCATTTCCCTATTAGCAGAATTGCAAAGAAAATAGACAGGGAGAGGTAAAATAAAATGC
>DMIY01000194.1 GCA_003457075.1 Desulfotomaculum sp.
GGTTAACAGGCGCTTTTTTATAAAATCCAGTAAGGAACCTGGAAAGCAACGAGGAGTTAATCAACTTTTACCAGGTGTTGCGTGATGATCTTGATTCCTTGCTGGTTGATTTGCGCAGGCATGAAAATACGGCGGAGTATTATTACAAGATCAGGTCGGCAGAGCCGGAAACCCTCACTTCCGTTCAGCGCGCTTCACGCCTGCTGTACTTGAATAAGACGGCGTATAATGGCCTGTGGCGGGTAAATCGCAAGGGCTGGCACAACGTCCCTTTTGGTCGCTATAAGAACCCCAGGATAATTGATGAGGATAACCTTTTGGGGGCACACTGGCTCCTTCAAAGGGCCAGGATAAAGCTGGCGGACTTTTCCGTTGTTCTGGAAACAGTCAGACCAGGCATGTTCGTGTATCTTGATCCGCCTTATTATCCTTTGTCGAAAACCTCCGGCTTCACAAGTTACACTGCAGATTCTTTCAGTGAAAATGATCAATGCCGCCTGGCTGAAGTCTTCAGACAGTTGGATCACTCAGGTTGCCTGATCATGCTCAGCAATTCGGACAACCAGTTAATTCGTGAGCTGTACAAAGGATATGATATTAAGGTGGTGATGGCTAAACGGGCAATTAACTGCCGCGCCGACAGGCGCGGGCCGATTGCTGAGTTGGTGATCAGAAATTATGAGCTCTGAAGACGCTAAACCCGCCTGATGGCTGCTAAAAGCTGGTTGACTACGGATTGATGGGTCGTCGTCATAAATGAACCGCATCTTCCACAGTGGTATTTTTCGATATTGGTAAGGGCTTTCTGCTTCCATTCGTCGAGAGTGCCGCCGCTTACAAAGCCAAGGTTGAAGACCAGTGTAAGACACCCTGATTGCTCTACCTGCCACCAGTCAAGCCAGGCCTTTGCTGCTTCAGAAAAGTCTTCATAATCACGATTTTTCCACTTGTATGACATTATTAGACACCCCCCTTCTAAACTAATAATGATTACCTGTATAAACCAAGAACTTTTACGGTACTTTTCAAAAGAATCTCTTGTTTCTTTTTTCAACTTTTGAGTGAAACCGGTATTGATTTATTAACTTCGGAAGTTATTCTTAATTTCCTGCCGGATAGAAAAAAATTGTCTTTACAAAATATGGTTTGCTTTATGAAGTACATGTGTCTAAAATGACCTAAGGCTAAATGATGAGTTGCAGGTTTTGTGCAGGATTGGTTTATATCACCGTCGAATAAGAAAAGTTATATTTTTTCGAAAAAAGAAGATAAAGTTCCGGCAGGTGAACCATGGTGAAAAAAGCCTTCAGCAGCCCCCGGCAAAACAAAGTTTTGTTTTTGTTGCTTTTGATCGGGGCAGGGGTTTTTATTTTGTGGCTGGCTGGAAATCTTACCTGGCACGTGCTGCAGGCCAGGTTGATGAAAGTAGAACCTTTAATGCCGGGGAAAATCCGGCAGACGGCAAAGGTTTCCGGATGCCTGGTTAAAAACGAGACACTTGTCCCCTCCCCCATCCGGGGACAGTTGAAGTTGCCTGTTCAAGATGGCCAGCGCGTATCCCCGGGCGAAACGGTGGCCGTGGTTACTGCTGTACATGCTCAAGAAGGTGAGGATAAAAAAAATAATTTTGCTGTTCAGACGCCGGTGGCGGGCCTGGTGTGTGTTTATATTGACGGCCTGGAAGGCTTATTGCGGTTTGATGATCTGAAGGCATTAGAGATGACCGGTGTAGAGAAACTGGATAAGCAGCCACTAACTTTGTGCACCGGCATGATAGTGGAAAAGGGACGGCCCGTAATCAAGCTGGTGGATAACCTGTCACCGTTAAAAATATGGCTGCGTATAAGCTGTGGAGAATTTCCCCCGGAAAAACTGACCGGAAAATCGTTCGTAAATGTTTTGTGGAAGGGAAATCCCTTCCGGGCGCAGGTGGAAGATGTACAAACTACAAACGAAGATACCCGGGTTTTATTGAGCGCCTCCGTTTACCCCCAGCAATTGTTGTGCCGGCGGTGGGTGGAAATGGAACTAATTAAGAATGAACTGGCAGGTTTTTTGGTCCCTGAGGGTGCAATATTGCAAAAAGATGGTATAATGGGTCTATATGTGCTTTATAAGCAGGGCGCGAGATGGGTTCCGGTGGAGGTTGTTGGAAGGACAAACGGGCAGTTGTTGATCAACGGAGAAGGACTAAGTCCTCAGTTGCAGTTGATAGTGAATCCCCGCTTGTTACGCGGGAAAAGCTGACTGCTGATAACGGAGGAAGAATCGTTATCAATTTCTATAAACAGGTTGGATGAAGATGAAAATAGAATCAGGAGCAGTCAACATTAAGCAAAACCTGCGCCGGATAAAGGAACAGGTGGCGCTGGCAGCTAGGCGCGTGGGCCGGAATCCTGAAGCGATAAAATTGATTGCGGTGACCAAAACGGTTTCTGAAGAACAAATCCGGCAGGCTGTTGCGGCAGGAATAACTGCTGTAGGAGAGAACCGGGTTCAGGAAATGCTGACCAAGCAGCCGCTGTTGCCGCCGGGCCTGGAGTGGCATTTAATAGGGCACTTGCAAACCAACAAAATAAGATATATTATTGGTAAAGTGTACCTTATTCATTCCCTGGACAGTTGGCGGCTTGCCCTTGCGATTAACCAGTGGGCCGTAAAGAAAAACGTAAAAGTGGAAGTTCTGGTTCAGGTTAACGTTGCCGGCGAAACTACCAAGCAAGGGCTGGTTCCCAATGAAGTTGTGAACTTTATACAGGAACTTGCCACCCTGCCGGGATTAAGGGTACGGGGGTTGATGACCATTGCGCCGGAGGTAAATGATCCGGAAGAAGCAAGGCCCGTTTTCCGTGAGTTGCGATTTTTGGCCGGGCGTTTGCAGCAGGTTGCGCCGGCAGTTGCCATGGACTATCTTTCGATGGGAATGAGCAATGACTACGTGGTAGCGGTGGAAGAAGGAGCCAATAT
>DMIY01000054.1 GCA_003457075.1 Desulfotomaculum sp.
CCTCTCCTGTTCCCATTGTCGGCGCCAGCGGTGCGATAGCAGGAGTGCTCGGTGGTTATTTTCTTACCTTTCCGCGCTCACGTGTGCTTTCCCTGGTTCCTGTTTTTTTCTTTTTAACCCTGATGGAAATTCCTGCCGTTATTTTTCTCGCCCTGTGGTTTATTTTGCAGTTGTTTAACGGTTCCCTTTCTTTGGGCGGAGTGGCCAACCCGGTGGCCTGGTGGGCGCATGTAGGGGGATTTGTGGGCGGGGCGATATTGATCAAGCTGATTGCCCCGCGCCGGTATACGGGTAACCCTTCCGCTAAACAATGAGCGCAGCACGGTCAGCACTGGGTGGTAACGAGATATTGCCGGACATTTTCTATGGTATAAGCAAAAAAATCATCCAGGTCGTCTGCTACTGTTTCAGCGGCCCGCAAAATCAAGCGGGCAACTCGCGCGGTATCAATGTGTAAACGATGCTTGGTGAACATTTGCACATCGTAACGGGAGGCTAACGATTCGGCTGTAATATGGGAAATTTCTATGTAATGAGAGAAGTTGTGGATACGGTGGCGAAAGTGAGAAGGTTCTGTTGCATAAAAGCGCGCTATGTGTTCACTGATTTTGTCGATTAAGCTTGTGTTGGCGAAGGCAATCGCCAGTGCCCGGCTGCGATCCTGGTTTTTAATATGCAGTTCGATGCCCATTTCAATAATGTTATGTGATTTCCACCAACCCATTTTGGGTGGTAGGTTACATGCCCGAATGGTTTCTTCAACCAGCGGACGGCCCTTTTCAAAGCAGTATCCCCGCTCAAAAGCAAGAAACTTTTCATCCCCGTAATAATCAAGACCTTTTGGGTTTATGCCATGGGTAACTACACCCCGCGCAAAGTCATATAAATCTTCCTCTTGTTGCATGCAAATCAGCATTTCAGCGCCCCTGCCGTGACTTTCCTGCCGGTCGGGATAAATGCCCGCCACTATATCGGGAAAGATGCTGCCCAATACCAGGGCGGGAGAAAGAAAGCCAAAAACTTTTTCTGCAAAATAGACATGAGTTTGAGGGTACATTATCTTATAGNNCACGCAACAGGCCGGGCAGGGTAAGGAATATTTCCAGCAGGAATAAAAGTACAATGGCCAGTTCCAACAACATTGATTGCTGGTTTACCAGCCTGTTGCTGAGCATGGAGTAACTTTGCATGATTACCGAGCTTTTCTGCCGGATGCTTTCCAGCCATGTCTTGGTGCGAAAAATAGAAAGGGCGGTACTGTAAACCCGGGCATAAAATACGTCTTCGGTAACCTTTAAGGAATTCTGAATCCTTTCCGTAATTTCGTTAATGTCGATTACTAGTTCCATCAACCGGTTCATGATCCGGCGGTACTGAGCAAGTCGCTTGAACTGGGTAACTGTTTCAGCTTCTCCTATGGCGTCATACATTTTGCTCATTTCCTCGCTTAAAACATTATCGTAGTAACGCAATTCCAGCAACTGGGTAACTGCAAACTCCAGCAGATCGGGAATGTCCTGGCTGCCTGTAGCGTCGTAAACCAGTGCCGAACTCCAGGTAATAATGGTTAAATCGTTCTGGCTATAGGAAAATGAATGTTGCAAAGTATCTCTACGTACCTGAGGGCTGAAATCCTCTTCTTCAGCCAGAAGCAGCGGGACGGGATCCCATTCTTTTTGCCACTGGCGAAAGTAGAAAATGGTATAATCTTCCTCGAAGCCACGGTAAGCAGTTTTAACCATTGCCCGGCTTATTGCTTCTCTTACCTTATCTCGCTTGCTTGTAAAAGCGTCTTCAATCACCTCCGTATCATAAAGATAGCCTGCCAAATTCACTACTGCTTTATAATTATAATATTGGGGGAGGAGGATCCGCATGATAATGCTGATTACTCCCAAATCGTAAATCTTGGCTGTAAATCTTGCCGGGAAAACCTGCTCCAACAGGTTTATTTTTTCTTCTTCCAGTTCCACTGTAACCGGGGGGTTGGGAATATGGATAGATTTGGGACGGACACGTGAAAGTTTCAACCTGGCAGTAGGCTTGCTGTTAACCAGGATCTGCTCCACCAGGTCCAGCCTGATTTCTTCGGCCACATCGTAAAGCCTGTACAGCCATATTGAGTTCTGCATTGGTTTTTGTTTCACCTCAGTTAAACGACTTGTCCAACGCCGGTCTGGCGACTGTGTAACATTCCTGTATGTTATCCATTATCTTCCTTATTCTACCGGGATAGAACAAGGCTAAAGGCCAGTTCCACTGCTTCAGATGCGCTGCGGGCCTGGTGGACAACAAAAGGCCGCCCCCCCTGCTTCAATTCCCATGTAAAAAGACCTACCACTGGTTTATCCATTTTCAAAGCCAGGCCAATTTCAGACAGGGTCCCGTAACCACCCGAGATAGCAATAAATACATCTGCCGCACAGGCAATCACCGCATTTCGGGCGTCTCCCAGGCCTGTAGGCAGGGCTACTGTGAGGTAGGGGTTACCTTCCCGCCGGCGCCTGCCGGGCAGGATACCTACCACCAACCCGCCGGCCTGGCGGGCGCCCTTCGCTGCAGCCTCCATGACGCCTCCCCGTCCCCCGCAAATGAGCACAGCCTCCCGGCGGGCTATTTCACGACCTGCCTCTTCAGCCAGGGAGGCTTCCTCTGATGTGCATTCACCCGCACCAATAACACCTATGTAAAGCATGGGACTCACCTCTGTACCTCGAGACTCTGTGCCGCTCTAAGAACCAGATTAAAAGTAAGAATTTCTAATCCTACAGAGAGATCTACATTGCGTACCTCGATTTTATCTGGAAGTTTCAAAGCTATAGGAGAAAAATTAAGAATAGCCTCCAGCCCGTTCTTGTTCATCTGATCTGCAACTTCCTGCGCAGCCCTTGGCGGGACAGAAATGATACCAATACGTACCTTATGCTTTTGAATAATTTCCGGCATTTTTTCCATTGGCAAAACTTCCAGACGCCCAACCATTTTACCTATCTTCATCAAGTTATTATCAAAAACAGCCGCGATGGAAAAACCCCGGCTATTAAAACCTTTATAAGTACAAAGAACAAAACCAAGGTTGCCTGCTCCCACCAAAATCAGCGGCCATTGGTGATCCAGCCCCAGGATTTTCAGTGTATACCGCATTAAATCTTTGACGTTATATCCTACTCCACGGGTGCCGAACTCACCAAAGTAAGCCAGGTCTTTACGTACCTGAGCAGGACTTACCACCACCCCTTCAGCAATTTCTCCCGAGGAAACAGTAGTAACCCCTTTACGGTCCAGCTTTTCCAGGAATCTGGAATATACAGACAACCTGGTAACCGTGGCCTCCGGCACTCGTAATGTTTTCACAATTTGCACCCCCTTTGCAAAAGTTAAATCGAATTGTCAGAACAGTAATAAATCTAAAACTATGCTCTACCACTTGCAGACAAAAATAACACTCTTAGTAAAAAACCCTAATGTACATAATTTCACATGACTAAATATTTTATATCATCTAAAGGATATTCTGTCAAATAGCTTTTCCAACACTATTCCTGAACGCCCTGCGGGCTGCCTCAACCGTCCGGTCAATTTGTTCAGAATTATGAACCAGCGAAATAAACATTGCTTCAAACTGCGACGGCGCCAGGTAAATCCCCTGGTCCAACATGCTCCGGAAGAAAGCAGCGTAACGGGCGGTATCAGACCTGCAGGCAGTTTTGTAATCAACCACCTCACCCTCAGTAAAAAAGGCGCAAAGCATAGAACCAACACGGTTAAAAGTAACCCTGGCGCCGGAATGCGCGGCAGCTTCCGCAAGGCCGGTGGCCAGACGGGCTGCCTTTGCTTCCAATTCCTGGTATGCGCCGGGCTGCTGTAAAGTTTCTAAAGTAACTAACCCGGCCGTAACTGCCAGCGGGTTACCGGAAAGAGTACCGGCCTGGTACACAGAACCCTGCGGAGCAACTTGTTCCATAATTTCCCGCCTGCCCCCGTAAGCTCCCACAGGCAGACCCCCGCCGATTATTTTACCCAGGCAGGTCATGTCGGGCTCAACTCCATAAAGTTCCTGCGCCCCTCCATACGCCACACGGAAACCGGTTATTATCTCATCAAAGATGAGCAAAGCACCGTAACACCGCGTTAAATTCCGCAGACCGGCCAAAAATCCCGGATTCGGCGGTATTACTCCCATGTTGCCGGCCACCGGCTCCACAATCACGGCGGCAATATCCCCGCCTTCCCGGTCAAAAACACGTTCCAGCGCTCTCAGGTCATTGTAAGCTGCAACAATCGTATCTGCCGCTACGCTCTTTGACACCCCCGGACTGGTAGGCACACCCAGCGTAAGCGCGCCGGACCCTGCTTGAATCAGCAAAAAATCCGCATGACCGTGGTAACAGCCTTCAAACTTAATGATTTTATTACGGCCGGTTACAGCCCGGGCCAGACGCAGGGCGCTCATCGCCGCTTCCGTACCCGAGCTCACCAGACGCACCATTTCTATTGAAGGCACGGCAGAAACAATAGTACTGGCCAACTCAGTCTCCAGTCCGGTTGGAGCGCCGAAACTGGTTCCTTTTCCCAGACAATCCCGGATAGCTTCCATCACCCGGGGATGGCGGTGGCCAAGAATCAACGGTCCCCAGGAACATACGTAATCTATATATTGGTTGCCGTCTACATCAAAAAGAGTGGCGCCATCACCGCGCTCAATGAAAACTGGATTTCCACCTACAGCCGCAAAGGCCCGCACCGGACTGTTCACTCCGCCCGGCATATATCGCCGGGCCTCAACAAATAATGCGGCAGATTTACTGTAATCTTTAGGCACGCGATCACCCCTTTACCTGTAAAGCACTACTTCTCTTCGAGGAAGTATTTCATACTGCTTTTTTTTAATTCTGCCGTGCTGAAAAGCACACGATAGCCGGTTATCCCCGTAGCCATCGACAGGCGGGCAGCAATTTCACGACACTGCTCCTCTTTCTGTCCGTGCAGTACGGTAAACAAAGTATAAGGCCACCCCCGGACACGGGGACGCTGATAGCAGTGGGTTACTTCTGGAAAAGAGGCCATTACCTGCCCGGTTTCCCGTGCTTTTTCCTCGGGTACCGGCCATACCACCATGGCATTAGCCACATACCCTATATCCTGGTGTCGAACTGCCGCACCAAAGCGGCGAATAATTCCCCGCTCTATAAACTCCTTCACCCGGACCAGGACTTCTTCTTCACTGATGTTTAACTTTTCCGCAATGGCCAGAAAAGGACGGCTAACCAGCGGCAGGCCCTCCTGTAGTTCTCTGACAAGTTGTTTTTCCACTTTGGTCAACAATCTTACTCCTCACCGAGATCAAAATTTACTTTTATTTTAAAAACATTAACGGCAGGCAGCAGCAGGCAGTCCTCAATACCTGTACGCCCTTTGATTTCCTGCACTATTTCATCCAGTTTATCCTGTGATTCCGCTAAAACAGTAAACCACATGTTGTACTCATGATCCCGTAAATAATTGTGAGTTACGCCGGGAAAACTGTTAACCAAAACAGCCACTTCCCCAATTTGTTCCGGGGACACTTTCAAGGCGCAAAGTGTCCCTTTATACCCCATCTGTCGGGAATCGAAAATTGCTCCCAGTTGGCGAATTATACCCGCCTGCCGGAGCCGTTGAAGACGGGCTATAATGTCCTCCTCAGTAGTATCCAGCGCCCCGGCCAGTTCCCGGTAGGGTTCAGCAACAACGGGCAGACTGGTCTGTACAACGTTTAAAAGCCGCCTGTCCATCTCATCCAACATGAAAACCACCCTTAAATTAAACCAGTACGTGTGGGCTTGGCTTCCGGTGACCGTTTATGCTGACACCATGGTTCTTCACCCATATAATCGCCGTGGTAAAAGTAAGCACGCGCCCGGCAGCCACCACATATCCTGTTGTATTCACAACTACCGCAGGCGCCCTGGTATTCCCCTGAACGCAGCCTGTTCAAGACAGGATGATCCCGCCACAACCGGCTGAAAGGAACCTCCCTCACGTTCCCCAGTGGTATATCCAGATATGCGCAGGGCTGGACATCCCCTCGCGGGCTGATAATGCAATAGGCAGTACCGGCCAGGCAGCCCTTGTTGAAACGCAGCTTCAAACCCATCTGCCGGGCTATCCGCATAAACTGGGGAGCACAGGTAGGCTTTAGTTCAATATCCACTTCCTGCTGCTTTTTAAGTATTCTGTACAACAATTGTTCATATTGCTCCGCACGCAAGGACTCTTCCTCAATATTCACCGCCCGGCCGGCAGGCACTAAAAAGAAGATATGATGCGCCACGGCTCCTTTTTCTACGGCAAAATCAGTTAAAACCTCTATTTGCTGATAATTCCAATCTACCACTGTGGTGTTGATTTGATAAGGAAGCTCCGCCCGGCGACACGCCTCCATGCCTTCCACGGCGGCCTTCCATGCGCCCTGCACGCCGCGCCAGCGATCATGCTGCTCCGGATCGATACTGTCCAGGCTGATACCCATCGTCATCGCCCCGGCTTCCTTTAACCGGCGGGCCACTTCACCCGTAATCAGAGTGCCGTTGGTGCCAAAAACGGGTCTTAAGCCGCTTTTGCGTGCATGCTCGACCAGAGTATAAATATCCGTGCGCAAAAGGGGCTCACCCCCGCTGAAAATCATAATTTTAAATCCCGCTTTTGCTATTTCATCAATCAGTGCCATACCCTCGGAGGTATTCAGTTCCTCTTCGGATTTTTCCCCGGCGTCGCGGTAACAATGCCGACAGGTAAGATTGCAGGCATTGGTTGTATTCCAGGAAACCAGCATGTATATTTTAACCCCTTTCTTCCCGCAGCCAGCGGGCCGCCTCTTTGGCGTGATAGGTCAAAATAACATCGGCGCCGGCCCGCTTGATAGCAGTAAGAGTCTCCAGAACAACGGCCCGCTCAACCAGCCACCCCCGCTGGGCCGCCGCTTTAACCATGGCGTACTCGCCGCTGACGTTGTAGGCGGCTAAAGGGCAGTTGAACTGATCCCTCGCCTGCCGGATAATGTCCAGGTAAGCCAGGGCCGGCTTAACCATCACTATGTCGGCGCCCTCTTCAAGATCAAGCCGGATCTCCCGCAGGGCCTCGCGAGCATTACAGTAGTCCATCTGGTAAGAT
>DMIY01000169.1 GCA_003457075.1 Desulfotomaculum sp.
TTTTTTTTTTCAAGCAGAAGACGGCATACGAGATCAGCCTCGGTCTCGTGGGCTCGGAGATGTGTATAAGAGACAGGGTGGAAAGGAAGTGGGGTTGATAATTTCTTCCGCTATCTTCAGGGCTGCTTCCCTGGGATCAGGCGCCTGGATTACCGGCCTACCAACCACTATGTAATCGGCCCCTGCTTCGATTGCCTCCTTTGGGGTCACCGCCCTCTTATGGCTGTCCGGCTTGCTTCCCGCATGCCGGATGCCCGGTGTTACAATCAGCAGCTTCGTCCCCAATTCTTTTCTTAAAAGGCCGGCTTCAAAACCCGAAGCAATTACCCCGTCACACCCGCTTTGAACGGATTTTTTAGCCCTGGCCAGCACCAGATCTTCCACCGGGCAGTTAAAGCCCATCTCCAAAATATCGGCAGCATCCAGACTTGTCAAGACAGTTACGGCAAGCAGCTTCAAGTTAGAATTCCCCCGCCCCTTAACGGCCCCTTCTATAATTTGCCCGTTGCCGTGGATCGTCAGAAACGAAACACCCAGTTTTGCCACCTGGGCAACGACTTTCTCAACTGTCTCCGGCACATCAAAGTATTTCATGTCCAAAAAAACCTGCTTGCCGTTCTTTAAAAGCCATTGTACCATCTCTGTACCGCCAACCAGTTGCAAGACCATTCCTACCTTAAAAAAATCTATCACCCCATCAAGGGCTCCAACAAGCTCCTTTGCCCTGCCTGGATCATCAACATCCAGCGCACAAATCAGCCTCTCGCTCACTCTTTTAATCCCCTTCCTATCCTCCTAGTTCATCTGCCACTTTTTCACGGGTCTTTTCGATTACCCCGTCAAATTCCTTGCCCGGATCAAACCCCAATTCCTTCATCCGCTTTTTAGCCCACAGACCTATATTCCGATCGTCCCGGTAGTAGTCCGCGTCGTGCGGACGGTGTGTATCAAGACCGGCCAGCCGGTCACCTTCGCTGCGGTGATAAGCGAAAGCCGACATAACGCGTTTTAAGGAATTGCCCTTACAAAAAGGACAGGGAAATTCTTGCTCTTCAAATGACCTGACCAGCATTTCCACTCTTTCCCCGCAGTTCCCGCAGCGGAATTCATAAACAGGCATGTTTTTTAAGCACCTCTTTCAAAGCAAATTTGTTTTTTATAAGATTGACGTTTACTATTGTTTTTTAATATAATATAAATCGTTAGCTTACTATTAATCAAGCATTTTTTATTTTATTAACCTTGAGGTGTTGTTCTAAAATGGATTACAGTAAAACCTTAAACCTGCCCCGCACAGATTTCCCAATGCGGGCAAACTTACCCCAGCGTGAACCCGAGATACTAAAATTCTGGGATGAAATAGATATTTACCGGCTGGTACAGCAAAAAAACGCCGGCCGCCCCAGGTTCATACTGCACGATGGACCACCTTACGCCAACGGCCATATCCACCTGGGCCATACCCTGAATAAGACTCTAAAAGATATAGTGGTTAAATATCATTCTATGGCTGGTTACGACGCTCCCTACGTACCAGGGTGGGATACCCACGGTTTACCTATTGAGCAGCAGGCCATTAAAAGCCTCGGCTTAAATCGCCATTCCGTCCACCCTTTAGATTTCCGGCAAAAATGCAAAGAATATGCTTTGAAATTCGTGGAAATCCAAAAAGAAGAATTTAAACGACTGGGAGTACGGGGAGACTGGGAGCATCCCTACCTGACTTTAATGCCCCATTTTGAAGCAGCACAGATTGGTGTTTTCGGAGAAATGGCCGGGCGAGGCTACATTTACAAAGGACTTAAACCCGTATACTGGTGCGCCACATGTGAAACGGCCCTGGCCGAGGCGGAAGTGGAATACCAGGACAAGCACTCTCCCTCTATTTATGTCAAGTTCCCCGTTGCCGGCGGCCGGGGCATCCTTTCCGAAAAGGATACTTTCATAGTTATCTGGACAACTACACCCTGGACCCTGATTTCCAATACGGCTGTCTGCCTGCACCCGAATTTTAAATACGTTCAGGTCGAAGCAGGAACAGAAAAATACGTGATAGCAAAAGAACTCCTGTTGAATTTCTGTGCAAACACAGGGCTGGATAACATAAAAATATTAAAGGAATTTGACGGCCGGGAACTGGAAGGAATAATTTGCCTGCATCCTTTTTTTGAACGCCAGTCGCAATTAGTCCTGGGTGATTATGTCACTTTAGAAGCCGGCACCGGCTGCGTACACATTGCACCCGGCCACGGCCACGATGATTACCTGGTAGGCCTGCAATATAATCTGCCGCTGCTCTCACCTATTGACAACGGCGGCCGGTTTACAGAAGAAGCACGCCAGTTCGCCGGCCTGTTTTACAATGACGCCAATCAAAAGGTCATCTTCGAACTACGGCAAAACGATTATTTGATGAAAGAAGACACTATTTTACACCAGTATCCTCACTGCTGGCGATGCAAAAAGCCGATCTTTTTCCGGGCCACGGAACAGTGGTTCGCTTCCGTGGAAGGATTCCGCCAGGCAGCCCTGGAGGCAATTCGCCAGGTTAAATGGATACCCTCTTGGGGCGAAGAACGCATTCATAATATGGTGGCTGGCAGAACTGACTGGTGCATCTCCCGCCAGCGCACGTGGGGCGTACCCATCCCCATTTTTTACTGCGCAAAGTGCGGAAAGGAAATCATCAATAATAAGACGATAAACCATTTGCAAGAACTTTTTCGAAAACACGGCTCTGATATCTGGTTTGCCCGTCAGGCATCCGATCTTGTACCCGGCGGCTTGACCTGCCCTTCCTGCGCAGGAACAGAATTTACCAAGGAAAGCGATATTATGGATGTATGGTTTGACAGCGGCTCCAGCCACGCCGGAGTGCTGGAGCAGCCGGAAATCTGGCCGGAACTGCGCTGGCCGGCCGATCTCTACCTGGAAGGAAGCGACCAGCACCGCGGCTGG
>DMIY01000093.1 GCA_003457075.1 Desulfotomaculum sp.
TATATATTCCCTGGTCTTAACGTTGTTGTTTTTAATTGCCATTCCTGTTCTGGCTGGCCTGGTAAACCAGAATGAGCTGTCGGTTTATTACTCCCGGTTTCTGCAACAGCCAGTGCTTTCATTCGTTCTTCTAGGACTGCTGATTATAATTGGAGGACGGCTTTTTTGGGTAAGTGTCAGGCCTACCCGCGAACAGGCCGTGGTACACGAAGGCGCCTTGGGACGTATACGCATTGCCCTGACCGCAATTGAAAGCCTGGTGGAAAAAGTTGTTTCTCAAAACAGTGGTGTGCGCGAGGTAAAAGCCAGTGTGTTTACCCACCCTCAGGGAATCGGGATCCGGATCAGGGCTGCAGTAACACCCGATACCTGCATACCTGAAATTTCCGGGATGATTCAAGAGCAGGTAAAAGAACGTGTGCTGGCAGTGACCGGTATTGCCGTGCAGCAGGTTGATATTTTGGTTCACAGTATCTCTGCACACAAGCAACGTGTAGAATAATCTGTTTATTTCGACGCAAAAGAGGTGCCTGTTAAAATGAACGCCGCAGATGTGATGGAATTCCTGGTCCGGAATCGTGGTAAGGTAGCAGGAGTTGTCCTGGGACTGGCCTTTGGCTGGCTGGTCATCAAATACGGGATTATCAAAACTTTTTTCGTAGCTCTTTGTGCGGGAATAGGTTACTACGTTGGTAAACGCCTGGATGAACGAGTTGATTTCAAAGAATTGATATCCGGCTTGTTTCGTAGGGATTAAGGGCAAGGGGGTTTTTGGTGATTAGAAGACAGGCCAGAGAACTAGCCTTGCAAGTTTTATTCCAGGTAGATATAGGCCAGATATCTGCTGAGTTTGCTTTACAATATATCATTGAGGAGAGAAAACTGGGCCAGGAAGATCTCACATTTACCAGGAGAATAGTTTTTGGCACGCTCGAACACCTGAATATTCTTGACGAGATTATTGCCGGTGTAAGCCACGAATGGCAAATCCACCGAATGGCCGGAGTGGACCGCAATATTATGCGCATGGCTTTATTCGAGATTTTTTACTGCGGCGAAATTCCCGGTGGCGTAGCAGTTAACGAAGCGGTAGAACTGGCTAAAACATTTGGCGGTGATGACTCCAGCCGGTTTATTAACGGCATCCTGGGTAAGATAGTGCAAGATCCGCACGCATATTTCCCGGAAGGCCAGTACGGGACCATTGTTGACAAACACTCTTGATGAGTTTTTGACGATATGAACAGATTCATTTGTGACTGCCTTAAAAGCAGTCATTTTTTTGTATTATAAAATTTGTTCATTAAATGAGTGCTTTACGAGGAGGAATTAAATACTTAATTCTAGAAGAGAATATGTTAAAAAACATGCATCAAGACTTTTGCAAGGGAGGGGAAAGTTTTTATGCCCAAAATTCTGGATAAGCAGGTTTTTTCACCAATCATTAAACTAATGGTCGTTGAAGCGCCAAAAGTTGCCAGAAGATGCCAGCCAGGACAATTTATTATCCTGCGCATCCATGAAGAAGGCGAACGAGTTCCGCTTACCATTGCCGATTTTGACCGGCAAAACGGTACCATCACGATCGTCTTCCAGGAAGCAGGAAAAACCACCAGACAGTTAGGTGCGATGGAAGTTGGAGATTGTGTCAAAGATTTTGCAGGACCACTAGGTACGCCCTCACACATTGAAAACCTTGGTACCGTAATCTGTGTCGGGGGCGGTGTCGGTGTGGCCCCTGTGTACCCAATTGCCCGTGCGCTTAAAGAAGCGGGCAATCACGTTATAGGTATCATGGGCTCAAGAAATAAGGAATTGATGTTTTGGGAAGATAAAATGAGAGATGCCTGCAGTGAGTTATTCGTGACTACTGATGACGGTTCCTATGTGAGAAAGGGCTTTGTTACCGACGTTTTAAAGGAACTCATCGAAAAAAGAGGTAAGGAACAGATTGCCATGGTACTGGCTATAGGGCCGCAACCTATGATGCGAGCCTGCTGCCGGCTGACCGGCAACTACGGAATTAAGACCATCGTCAGCCTGAACTCCCTGATGGTGGACGGTACGGGAATGTGTGGCTGCTGCCGGGTAACTGTTGGTGGCCAGACAAGGTTTGTCTGCGTAGACGGTCCTGAGTTTGATGGTCATCTGGTTGATTTCGATGAGTTAGCGCTTCGTAATGTTTTTTTTCATGCTGAAGAACAAATTTCGATGGAGCGTTTTTCCTCACAATGTAGATGCGGAGGTGGACATTAACATTGACTACAGAACCGAAAGCATCAAAGCCTAAAAAGGAAATAATACCTAAGAAAAACCCCATGCCTGCTCAAGATGCAACAGTTCGCGTTAAAAACTTCGACGAGGTAGCTGTGGGATATAGCAAGGAAACCGCTCTGGCCGAAGCCGGGCGTTGCCTGCAGTGTAAAAAGCCGTTCTGCCGCGACGGTTGTCCGGTGGAAGTGGATATTCCTGGTTTTATAAAACTGCTGACGGAAAGGGACGTTGCTGGCGCAATCAAAAAAATAAAAGAAAAAAATGCCATGCCGGCGGTATGCGGGCGCGTCTGCCCGCAAGAAAACCAGTGCGAACAGTACTGCACCTTGGGCAAGAAGCATGAACCGGTGGCCATTGGACGACTGGAACGCTTCTGTGCAGATTGGGAGTTGGCAGGGGAAATATCATCTCCGGATATAGCGCCGCCTACCGGTTTTAAAATCGCGGTTGTAGGCTCCGGCCCCGGAGGTCTTACCTGTGCTGCCGACCTGGCCAAATCAGGACATCAGGTAACTATCTTTGAAGCTTTGCATGTGGCGGGGGGAGTACTCATGTATGG
>DMIY01000011.1 GCA_003457075.1 Desulfotomaculum sp.
ATGGGGGATCAGGTGGAGCCGCGGCGTGATTTTATTCAGGAAAATGCCCTTAAGGTGCGCAACCTGGATGTATAAGACCTGTTAAATGAGGTGAAAAAAGCTTGCCGGAAACTTTTGGAAAAGTTATACCAATAGATATAAACGAGGAAATGAAGCATTCTTACCTGGACTATGCGATGAGTGTTATCGTAGGAAGGGCTCTACCCGATGTGCGTGACGGGCTCAAACCAGTGCACAGGCGAATAATATACGGAATGCACGAGCTGGGAATGATTCCGGAGAAGCCGCACCGCAAGAGTGCAAATGTGGTTGGTTACGTGCTGCAGAAGTTTCATCCCCATGGAGACGTTGCAGTTTACGATGCTCTGGTGCGCCTGGCCCAGAATTTTTCCTGCCGTTACCCCTTGATTGACGGGCACGGCAACTTTGGTTCTCTGGATGGAGATGCTCCTGCAGCCATGCGGTATACGGAAGCACGCCTGGCCAGGATCGCCATGACTATGCTTACGGATATCGACAAGGAAACAGTGGACTTTATTCCCAACTATGATGGAACTGTTGAAGAACCGGTTGTTTTACCGGCCCGTATTCCCAACTTATTGATCAACGGCTCGTCAGGAATCGCCGTCGGCATGGCCACTAATATCCATNNAAGGGGTAATTATGCTCATCGATCATCCAGAAGCTACTGTCGAGGATCTGATGACGGTTATTGAAGGACCGGACTTCCCCACAGGTGGTTTTATAATGGGGCATGGCGGGATAAGGGAAGCCTACCGGACCGGGCGCGGTTCAATTAAGATGCGTGCCCGGACAAGCATCGAGAAGATCGGCTCCGGTAAAGTGGCTATTATCGTTAATGAAATACCATTTATGGTCAACAAAGCGCGGTTGGTTGAGAAAGTAGCGGAACTGGTGAAGGAAAAAAAGGTTGACGGGATAACCGATTTAAGGGATGAATCAGACCGCAGGGGCTTAAGGGTGGTTATTGAACTGCGGCGGGATGTTAATCCGCAGATAGTGCTAAACCACCTGTACAGGCATACTCAATTGCAGGAAACTTTCGGAGTGAATATGCTGGCTCTCGTAAAAGGGAGGCCGGAGGTTTTAAACCTGCGCCAGATGCTTTTCCACTATCTGGAGCATCAAAAAGAGGTAGTTACCAGACGAACACAGTTTAATCTCAATAAGGCGGAAGATAGAATTCACATCGTAGAGGGCTTACGGATAGCTCTTGATCACATAGATCTGGTTATCGAAACGATACGTTCCTCCAGGACGGTTGAGATCGCCAGGCGGGCGCTTTGTGAGCAGTTCGAGCTGACCCAGAAGCAGGCCGACGCTATTTTAGACATGCGCCTGCAGCGCTTGACCGGCCTGGAAAGAGAAAAGCTTGATCTGGAGTATAATGAGTTGCAGGAAAAAATCTCATACTTGCGCGGAATTCTTGCCGACGAAGAAAAGGTTCTTGAAATCATCAGGCAGGAACTGATCGGGGTTAAGGACAGGTTTGCCGACTCCAGACGGACAGAGATTGTCAGTGAAGATGCTACTTTACAGGATGAGGACCTGATTGCTGAAGAAGACGTTTTGATCACAGTAAGTAACCAGGGTTACATAAAACGAATCTCCCTCGATACTTACCGCCGGCAGAAAAGAGGCGGCCGCGGTATTATGGGGATGGTCACCAGGGCTGAAGACTACGTCCGCCACCTCTTTATTTCCAGTACGCTCCATTATTTAATGTTTTTTACCAGCAAAGGTAAGGCCTACCGTTTAAAAGTGTACGAGGTTCCAGAAGCCATGCGGCAGGCAAAGGGTACTCCGCTGGTCAATCTGCTTAGTTTAGAGACAGGAGAAAGAGTTACCGCCATTATTCCTGTTCAAAAATTTGATGCGGACTCTTATTTATTCATGGTAACCAGAAAAGGAGTAGTTAAGAAAACCCGCCTGAAGATGTTTGACACTTCCCGCCGCGGCGGAATAATTGCTGTTTCTTTAGATGCGGATGATGAACTGGTTGACGTGCTGCTGATCGGTGACGACAGTGAGGTAATTATCGGCACAAGAAATGGGCTGGCCATTCGTTTTGGCGGAGAGCAGGTGACATCACACGGTAGGACGTCCCGGGGAGTAAAGGGAATTTCTTTGGATAAAAACGATGCGATAGCAGGGGTGGACGTCATCCGTTCTCAGGCGGAGGTACTGGTGGTGACTGCGAACGGTTATGGTAAGCGCACACCTGTTAGCCGTTACCGCTTGCAGAAAAGAGGCGGACGGGGAGTAATTAACATCAAGGCAGGACCGAAGATCGGCACGGTGGTTTCGCTGAAGGTAGTAAAAAAAGAGGAGGAAATAATGCTTGTTTCTGCGGAAGGGATCATCATCAGAATGAGGGCCAGTGAGATTCCTGTAAAGGGGCGATCTACACGGGGCGTTTTGGTAATGCGCCTGGATAAGGGCGATCAGGTAGTAGACGTGGCCGGGGCAAGTTTCGAGGAAGAGGAAGAATAACCAGTTGTTTTTACCTCCTGTTTGAGTTAAAATTACCTTGGGTCACAGATGCGAAATCATTGTTACTGGAGGAATAAGACATGGCTGAAAAAGGAACCTGGACCGTCAAGACAGGCCTGGCGGAGATGTTAAAAGGCGGGGTAATTATGGACGTTACCACTCCTGAGCAGGCCAGGATAGCCGAGGAAGCAGGCGCCTGCGCAGTTATGGCTTTGGAAAGGGTGCCGGCAGATATTCGCGCCGACGGCGGCGTGGCGCGAATGGCGGATCCGGCCATAATTCTAAAGATCATGGAAGCGGTAACCATCCCGGTGATGGCAAAGGTGCGCATCGGTCACTTTGTCGAAGCACAAATCTTGCAAGAACTGGGTGTAGATTATATTG
The DNA here is from genome assembly GCA_003457075.1 of Desulfotomaculum sp. Lineage (GTDB taxonomy): Bacteria > Bacillota > Desulfotomaculia > Desulfotomaculales > Nap2-2B > UBA4053. Next base: position 2,899 of record DMIY01000011.1, read on the forward strand.
ATGAAAGTGAAGTGCTTACTCCTGCTGATGAACAGCATCATATAAACAAGCACGGGTTTGGTGTGCCTTTTGTCTGCGGAGCGCGTGATTTAGGAGAGGCCTTAAGACGCATTGCCGAGGGAGCCGCCATGATTCGCACGAAGGGGGAACCCGGCACGGGTAACGTTGTTGAAGCGGTGCGTCATATACGCCTGGTGACGGGAGAAATCCGACGCCTGGCGAACATGCCGGAGGAAGAATTGATGTCGGCCGCCAAGAAAATAGGCGCACCTTACGATCTGGTAGTAAAGGTGGCTTCAGACGGCCGGCTGCCCGTGGTGAACTTTGCTGCAGGAGGAATAGCTACGCCGGCGGATGCAGCGATGATGATGCAGTTGGGGTGTGACGGCATTTTTGTTGGGTCGGGCATTTTTAAATCAAAAAATCCTGCTGCACGGGCGCATGCCATCGTGGCTGCCACGACCTACTACAACGACCCCAAAATTCTGGCTGAGGTTTCGAAAGATCTGGGTGAGGCGATGCCGGGTCTGGAAATAGCTGCTATTACTCCGGAGCAAAGAATGCAGGATAGAGGATGGTAATAGATGCTAATAGGTGTTTTAGCCATGCAGGGGGCCTTTAGGGAACACCAGTTGATGTTATCCGCCTGCGGCGTTGATTCCCGTCAGGTACGCAAGCCGGAAGACTTAAACGGTCTGGATGGATTAATTATTCCGGGAGGAGAAAGTACCACTATTAGCAAGTTGCTTGCTGACTATGGTCTTTTTGAGCCGCTAAAGCTGCTGGGAAAAGAAGGAATGCCAGTTTTTGGTACTTGTGCAGGGGCAATTCTTTTGGCTAAAGAAATAGAAGATTCGTCTTTCGAGCGGCTGAGATTGATGGACATCCGGGTTAAGAGAAACGCTTTCGGCCGCCAACTTGAGAGCTTTGAGGAAGATCTCGAGATGCCGGTTTTGACCGGAGGACCATTTAGGGCGGTCTTTATCCGGGCGCCCCACATAACAGGTACCGGCCCGAAAGTAGAGGCGCTTGCCAGTTATGGAGGCAGGGTTGTCTGTGCCAGGCAGGGATCTTTGCTGGCAGCGGCATTTCACCCCGAGCTAACTGTGGACAGGCGGTTGCATGAATATTTTTTGAACATAAGTAAATGTCCTAAATAAATATTCAGTATAAAAACTTCTTGCAGAAAAATTATCCCTGTAGTATGATGTTAAAAAAGCTCATAAAAACTCAATGCAGGGGCAAAGTAACGGACAGTTTCGTTTTCAGAGAGTTGGTGGAAGGTGTAAACCAGCAGGGAGGTTCGTGAAGAGGCACCCCGAAGGGGGCCAGCTGAAATGAAGGGAAAAGCTTCTCTTACCAGGCAGGCACGGTTATTCCGTTAAAAATCAATTAAGCAGGCAGGTATTGTTTTAAACATACTGTCAACGTGGGTGGTACCGCGGGAGAAACCTCTCGTCCCTGATAAAAGGATTTATTAAGGGGCGGGGGGTTTTTGGGGTAATTAGGAATAGTATTCGAAAGGGGAAAAGCTTAAATGCAGGGCAAACATTATTTAATGATTCCGGGTCCGACTTCAGTTCCACCACCGGTGATGGCAGCCAGGTCAATGCCTGTAATCGGTCACCGCAGTGAGGATTTTGTAAAACTGTACCAGCGCGTTGAAGAGAAGATCAAAAAAGTATTTCAAACCCAAAACGATGTGTTCATTTTTACCAACTCCGGAACAGGCGGCCTGGAAACTGCCGTAGCCAATGTGCTCAATCCTGGTGACAGGGTGCTGTCACTGATTATAGGGAATTTTGGCGAGCGGTTTGCCAATATTGCTAAAGCTTACGGTGCGGTGATTGATGAAGTAAATTTCGATTGGGGTAAAGATGTAGATCTGCGGTTAGTGGAGGATAAACTAAATAGTGGACCGGGATACAAAGCCGTACTGGTCACTCAAAACGAAACCTCTACAGGAGTATTGAATGATATTGCCGGCGTTGGCGCCCTGATAGACGGGACAGACGCCCTCTTGCTGGTTGATGGTGTCAGTGGAGTGGGCGGGATAGAAATAAAAGCAGATGAATGGAAGGTGGATGTTCTTGTTACGGCCTCGCAAAAGGCGTTCATGTTGCCGCCGGGGCTGGCGATGGTCAGCGTGAGCAATAAGACCTGGGGAGTTATTGAACGCAATGTTTCTCCGCGCTTTTATTTTAGCCTTCCCGCGGCGAGAAAGTCTTTTGCCAACTGGAATACTGCTTATACGCCAAATGTTTCGCTTTTCATGGGACTGGACGCCGCCCTGGAGATGATGTTAAATGAAGGGTTGAAGAATGTTTATGATCGTCATCTTCTTTTGGCCCGTGCTACGCGTGCAGCGGTAAAGGCAATAGGTCTTTCCCTGCTGGTCGAAGATCATTGCGCCTCGCCCACGGTTACAGCCGTTTATGCGCCGGAAGGCGTTGGCGCCGATGATTTGCGTAAGGTGTTAAGGGAAGAATTTGGTGTTACCTTTGCCGGCGGGCAAGGAATTCTTAAAGGGAAAATCTTCCGTATCGCCCATATGGGCTTCGCCGACAGGATGGACATAATTATTGCCGTGAGTGCTCTGGAAATGGCCCTGGCGCGGTTGGGTTACCCTGTAGAGCTGGGAGTTGGACTGCGGGCGGCGCAAAAGATATTTTTAGGGGAGGGAGAAGTGGCTTGAAGGTACTGGTAATGGATAACGTTTCCGAAGAAGGGCTGGTTCCTCTTCGCAGGGAAGAAGATATTGAGACAACAGTGGGAGAGAAGATGAGCGAAGAAGAGTTGATCTCTATAATTGGTGATTATGATGCTATGATCGTTCGCAGCGCCACTAAAGTTACCGGGGACGTGCTTGCTGCTGGAACCAGGTTGAAAGTTGTCGGGCGGGCAGGGGTAGGTGTTGATAATATTGATCTTGAGGCAGCCACTCGCCAGGGTGTGCTGGTGGTAAATGCGCCGGATGGGAATACAATTGCCGCCACAGAACATACCATTGCTATGATGCTGGCTCTGGCCAGGAATATTCCGCAGGCTGCAGCTAAAATGAGAGATGGTGTCTGGGATAAGAAATTATTTACCGGTGTTGAATTGAGAGGCAAGGTGCTGGGCATTGTCGGCCTGGGAAGAATTGGCTCTGCTGTGGCGAAGAGAGCGCAGGCCATGGAAATGGAAGTAGTTGCTTATGATCCTTACATTAATAAAGAAAAAGCTGACAGCCTGGCGATTAAAGTAGTATCTTTGGAAGACTTGTTCGGGCAGGCCGACTTTATTACAATTCACGCTCCAAAGATGAAGGATACTTATCACTCGATAAACGACGATACTATTGCCTTGATGAAAGATGGGGTGTACATTATAAACTGTGCTCGCGGAGGAGTAATTGATGAAGCCGCGTTATACAGGGCCATGCTTTCCCGCAAAGTAGCCGGGGCGGCGCTGGATGTGTTTGAAAAAGAACCAACTGTTGATAGTCCTTTGCTGAAATTACCCAACTTTATTGCTACTCCCCACCTGGGGGCATCTACCAGGGAAGCACAGTTAAACGTTGCACTGGATGTGGCAGGGGAAATCGTAGCTGTCTTGCGCGGCAGAATGGCTAAGAATGCGGTGAATATACCTTCAATCAGCCCGCAAACGCTTGCGGTCGTTGGCCCGTATTTAACCCTGGCGGAAAAGCTTGGGGGCTTGTTGGCCCAGTTGGTGTACGGGCGCGTTCATAAACTGGAAGTTATCTATAGCGGGGAAGTGTTTAAAGGGGATGTTACTCCGCTTACCACTGCTGTGGTGAAAGGTTCGCTGGATCCCATCCTCCAGGAAGCAGTGAACTTTGTTAATGCTCCCGTTTTGGCCAGGAACAGGGGTATTCAGGTAATGCAATCCATTGATGGGGAAGCCTTAGGCTATACTAACCTGATTACCTTGAAGGTCTATACTGACCAGGAAGAAAAATCCGTGGCCGGGACACTTTTTGGCAAGAATGATTCGCGCTTGGTGCTGATTGATGGCTATCGCATAGATACCGTACCGAGCGGATATTTACTCTATATTCCGCACCTTGATAAGCCAAGGATTATTGGGCCCGTTGGCGTACTGATTGGTGAGCATGACATAAACATTGCCTCCATGCAGGTTGGCCGCAAGGATAGGGGCGGCCGGGCAGTTATGATGCTCTCTGTAGATGCTCCTGTGCCTGAGGAAACATTAAAAGAAATTGCGTGCATTGAAGGGGTGCTGGACGTGAGGATGATCAGTCTGTGATTTATACTCTTAAAAACCACGCGTACCAGGAAACTGCCTTATCCCCCAACAGCGCGGCTGATACCGCACCCAGGGCCAGATATGGACCGAAGGGGACAGGTTCTTTAAGACGCGCCACTTTGAACACGATCATAGCCAAACCGGCTATGCCCCCCATGGCAAAAGCCAAAAAGAGCGCAACGAGCAGTTGTTTCCATCCGAGCAGAAGGCCGAGCACTGCGGCCAGCTTAACGTCTCCACCGCCCATGCCGCCGCGCGACACGACTGCGATTAGGAACAACAGGCCGCCGCCGGCAAGAAAACCAGTGACGCTAGAGAAAAACACATCTCTCGACTCAAAAACCAAAGGAAGGCCCAGAACGAATCCCGCCAGGTTAAGCTTATCCGGTATTATTTTATACTTTAGATCGATGGCTGCTGCGGGAATTACAACGGAAACCAGTACAATTGCCCTCAGCGCGTCCAGGGTAAACCCATGTTTGGCTGCAACCAGGATAAACAAGAGGCTGGCAACAAATTCAACTACCGGATACTGCCGGGATATCCGGCAACCACAGTAACGGCACTTGCCCTTTAGTAAGACATAGCTCAAAACGGGGACAAGATCATAAAACCCCAGTCTTTGTTGACAAAAGGGACAATGCGAAGGCGGATAGACCACAGATTCACCAACTGGCATCCGGCAGATGCAAACGTTAAGAAAACTGCCAACGGCAGCGCCGGTGAAAAAAACTGCTACCCACCACAAATATTCCATTTTCGCCTCCGCAAAAAAATCAGAAAACCACCTTTTTTATAGCATAATACAAGTCATTTGTTGTGTTGTCATAAGAAATCAATTAAATAGGGTTTGGGAAAGGGTGTTAGAGGATCGGTTTAATTATTTCCGGCCATTTTACAGCACCGCTACAAGCGTGGCTGTAATGCCGCCAAATCCAATGATCATGCCGATCAGCAAACCTGCGAACCAGCGGTTGGCGCTATCCATTCTTTCATCCAGCTTGTTAATATCCTGTTTCAGTTCACTTCGCAGCCCGTCGATTTTCTGATCCAGCCTAACGATACCCTGGTCGATTTTCTGATCCAGCCTATCCATTCTTTGATCCATATGGTCGATTTTTTGTTCTACCCTGTCCACGCGTTGGCTTACGTAATCCATTTGCCGGATCATTATGGACCAGGGATTTACCAGCATATCAGGTGGTTCGCTGGTTGCTGAAGTTTCTTTCATTGCTTCCTCAGCCATTATCAACACCTTCTTCTTCTCCATTCTAGCAGTTTTTTTGATCAAAAACAATAATCAAAATATCTTAAGAGGATATTTTTAAAGGTGATTAGATGCAGAATTTCTGCGGTTTTTTTAAATGGGATAAATCTTTTGCTTGAAAGACTTGTTTTACAGGTAATTGATATTCGTGATACAATCT
>DMIY01000091.1 GCA_003457075.1 Desulfotomaculum sp.
CGTAATTTATGCGAGATATTTAGGGATATTTAGGTTAGGGATGCTCAATTTAATGGCCAGGAGCAACAACCAAGGGGAGCCATAACCTTAACCAGGGAAGTTGCGAGTATAAATCCCTCATTCTACCGAATTCTGGGGAGTCATCAGAATATGGACGAATGAGGGATTTAATTTTTGTGCCACCTTTGGTACAATCTGATGATCAAAGAAATAATGAAGTTTTTAACATTAAGCGGCCTTTTAAAAAATTAAGTTGATAGCTATGAAATTTAATGTTGACTGTGGCGTTAATATCAGCTTATACTTTGTGTAGTAGATAATTAATTATGTTAAGTATATGTTAAGGAGTGGTTCATGTGCGCAGGTTTGTTGTTTTACAGGTATTAAGTTTGAGTTTGTTTTTTCTCTGGGTGTCAGCCGCCTGGGCTAAAGAACCCGTAACGCCGCAGATGACGCTTCAGCAGGCGGTCGGCCGCGCCCTAGCCATCAACAGCGCATTAAGACTGGCGGAATACGACATTGATCGCGCTTATGAAGTACGCCAGTTCGCTGCTGATAAGGTTAGGTACATTCCAACCGGTCCGGCCACTCCGGAAGCAGAAGCGGCATTTAACACCCTTTTGCAGGTAGACATGGGCTGGCAGATGGCCCAAAAGAGTTACACCGCTCAAGAAGATACGGTGGTAATGGCAGTTTACCAGGCTTACAACGGTGTGCTTGGAGCGCGGGAAAAAGTAAATAGCGCCCAAATAGCGGTTGAGAGCGCAGAGTGGCAGAAAAAGCTGGCCGTTGCCGGTAACCGCGCGGGTACGGTAAGCAACATGACGATGGTGCAGGCCGATGCGGCATTGTCAGGGGGCAGGGCTGCTCTGGACGCTGCTTGCCAATCGCTGGACGATGCTTACCAGAAATTCAATCAGTTGGTTGGTTTATGGCCGGAAGACCGTCCTGTATTGACGGACCAACCTGTCTACAGTCCGTTAACCATTGATAATCTGGATACCGAAGTGGAACGAGCGATTGAGGCCAACCCTGCTGTCTGGCTCGCCGGGCGAAAAATCGACCTGGCAGAGATATCCTTAAACTTATACAATTTTACCGATCCAAACAGAATCGAGCCCTACCAGGCAAGAAAAATAGATGTAGATAAGGCTTTGGTTTCAGCCTCCGACATCCAGGAGCAGGCACGTAAGTTGGTAAGATCCCTGTATTATGCAGCGCGGCAAATGGAGGGGCAGTATACCGGTGTTTTGGAGCAGGTAAAAATAGCCGAAGAAGCCCTGCGGGTAACCCGGTTGAAGTACGATCTTGGCATGGCTACACGGGCAGAGGTGGTCCGAGCCGAAGCATCTTTAGCCAATGCCCGGCAGTCGCTCGTGGATATTACGTGCCAGCACGAGATTCTCAAGATGGCCTTCCGCAAGCCGTGGGCTTATGCTGCTGCAGGCTCCTCGTTTTAGCCAGGATAAGTGTGCCATTTTTATACGCGCCTAACACTACAGCGTAATTTAAAAGTTGGCTCACGCAATGGGGACGGTTCGAGCGTCCCTATTGCATAGTGCGTAGTGGCGTAGTACTAATAAATTCTTACAAAAGGAGAGATTGATGAATGCAGCTTGAAGATGCTGTTGTTTCCAGGGCAATTATAACCCGTTACACGGAGGAACTGCTCCAGGCTCTGGACTCCGATGTGGCAATTGTCGGCGGCGGGCCGGCAGGTCTAACGGCGGCTTACTATCTTGCCGGGGGCGGATTACGGGTAGTGCTGTTTGAAAGCAAGCTGAGTGTGGGAGGGGGCATGTGGGGTGGCGGTATGATGTTCAATCAAATTGTAGTCCAGGATGAAGCCAGGCCGATCCTGGATGAGATGGGGATTGCTTATAGGGTTTTTAAACAAGGATATTATACCGCCCACGCGGTAGAGTCGGTAGCGGCGCTTGCCCTGGGTGCGGTCAGGGCAGGGGCCGGGATCTTTAATTTGATTTCAGCGGAAGATGTTATGGTACGCGGGGAGAGGATTACGGGGCTGGTTCTTAACTGGAAAGCAACTGTGATGGCAGGTCTCCATGTGGATCCCCTGGCAGTGAACAGCAAGTACGTAATTGATGCTACCGGTCATGATGCGCAGGTGGTCAATATTGTGGTGCGTAAGCTGAAAGCGACTCTTAAGACAGCCACCGGCGGGTTGGAGGGAGAAAAACCGATGTGGGCTGAACGCGGGGAGGAAGCCATTTTAGCAAACACCGGGGAAGTGTACCCCGGACTTTATGTTGCCGGGATGGCGGCTAATGCGGTCGGCGGGGGTCACCGGATGGGACCCATTTTTGGTGGAATGCTTCTGTCCGGCCGGAAGGTAGCCCAATTGATTATGGGGAAATAGTGGTGGATGTTCTTGACTGTAGTCCCCCCTTGATTTGTCCGGGGGGCTTTTGTTTTGAAAGTTGGATTTATACTCAGCAGGAATTTCCACCGGCTAAAACGAATGACACAAATGACATACTCAGGTTAATTTTGAAAACCATTTTCGATGGTGGGAGGAAACAGCCCGGTGTTTGTACACCTGCATGTGCATACTGAATACAGTTTACTCGACGGCGCTGCCCGCATTAAGAAAGTTGTAGCGGCAGCCAGGGAATTAGCCATGCCTGCCCTGGCGATTACCGATCACGGGGCAATGTTTGGGGTGGTGGATTTCTATAAGGCATGTGAAAAGGAAGGGATTAAACCTGTTTTAGGGTGCGAGGTGTATATGGCACCCCGTACTATGAAGGACCGCGTTCCCCACGTTGACGATCATCTCTACCACCTGACGCTCTTGGCGGAAAACGAAAAGGGGTACCGGAACCTGCTGCAGTTGGTGTCCCTTGGTTATACCGAGGGGTTTTATTACAAGCCCCGCGTGGATAAACAACTGCTTGCCACTTTTAGCGCGGGGTTAATTGCTTTGAGCGGTTGTGTGGCGGGAGAGGTGGCGGAACTTGTGGGCGCCGGAGAGTTGGACAGGGCCCGGCAAGCGGCAGTCGAGTATAACGATATTTTCGGGGCCGGTAATTTTTTTCTGGAGTTACAGGATCACGGCCTGCCAGAACAGCAAAAGATAAATCGGGGTTTAGTCGAACTGCATCGTCAGTTGCAAATACCGCTTGTTACTACCAACGACGTGCACTACGTAAAACGTGAACATGCTGAGATGCAGGATGTGCTTCTTTGTATTCAGACTGGTAAAAGTGTGGATGAGTCTTCACGCCTGCGGTTTCAGTCAGATCAGCTTTATTTGAAGAGCGAAGAAGAAATGGCCGCAAGCTTTGGCGAGCTCAAGCCGGCTATGGAAAATACGGTGGCTATTGCCGAACGTTGTCATGTTCCTTTAATCTTTGACCAGCTTCATCTTCCCGACTATCCTTTACCGGCAGGGGTCAGCCCGGATTCCTACCTGGAGGAACTGTGTCATGAAGGAATCAGGCGGCGTTATGGCGAACCTTCCGGACCGGTGCTGCGCAGGCTGGAGTTTGAACTAAAAGTAATCAAGCAAATGGGATACTCATCTTATTTTCTTGTCGTCTGGGATTTTATTCATTTTGCCCGCTCGCAAGGGATTCCTGTTGGACCCGGCCGCGGTTCCGCTGCCGGTAGCCTTGTTTCTTACCTCTTGGGGATTACCAATCTTGATCCGTTAAAGTATGGCCTTTTGTTCGAACGCTTTTTAAACCCCGACCGGGTTTCCATGCCCGACGTGGATGTAGACCTTTGTTTTGAACGCCGGCAGGAAGTTATTAATTATGTAACCCAAAAGTATGGCGCTGACCGGGTGGCCCAAATTGCTACTTTCGGAACCCTGATGGCGCGCGCTGCCATCAGGGATGTGGGGCGGGCACTGGCAATGCCTTATGCCGAAGTGGACCGGGTGGCCAAACTTGTGCCGGCGGAACTGCACATTACTATTGAGAAGGCATTGAAAGATTCCCCGGAACTGCTGGAACTCTATCAGCAAAATCCCCAGGTAAAGAAGCTGGTTGAGATGGCCTCTCTTCTGGAAGGAATGCCCAGGCATGCTTCCACTCACGCTGCCGGAGTGGTCATTACCCGTGAACCTTTAACCCATTACCTGCCGCTGTACAAAGCTGCGGATGGCCCGGTGACCACGCAGTTTGCCAAGGATCAGGTGGAAGAACTCGGCCTTTTAAAGATAGATCTATTGGGACTGCGCACGTTGACGGTAATTGCCGGCACGCTGCGTTTGATTGCGAAAAACGGTGGCCCTGAACTGGAGATTGATGACATTCCTTTGGATGACTCGAAAACTTATCAGTTGCTTGCCGGTGGTGATACGGCAGGTGTGTTTCAGTTGGAGAGCAGCGGCATGCGTTCTATCTTAAAGGAACTGCGCCCGGAAGTATTTGAAGATGTGGTGGCTCTGGTGGCTCTGTATCGTCCCGGCCCGCTTGGCAGCGGGATGGTGGAAGACTTTGTCAGGAATAAGCATGGACTTAAAAACGAAGTGACCTATCTCCATCCAAAACTGGAACCAATATTAAAAAGCACCTATGGAGTTATTCTTTACCAGGAACAGGTCATGCGTATTGCCAGTGAACTGGCAGGGTTTACCCTGGGGGAAGCAGATCTCTTGCGCCGGGCAATGGGCAAGAAGAAACCGGAGATAATTGCCGGCCTGCGCTCTCAGTTTATAGAGGGTGCGGTCAAAGGTGGTATAAATGCCGGAGTTGCCGGCCAGATATTTGATCTGATGGAATATTTTGCAGGCTATGGTTTTAATAAAAGTCATTCTGCGGCGTATGCCATGGTTGCCTACCAGACTGCTTACTTAAAGGCCAATCACCCGGCACAGTACATGGCGGCTTTGCTTACTTCGATGCGGGATAACACGGACAAGGTGGCTGTTTACGTGGAGGAGTGCCGCCGCATGAAGATTGAAGTGCTGCCCCCGGACGTTAACGAGAGCGAGAAAGATTTTACAGTGGTAGGAGAAAAAATTCGTTTTGGCCTGGCGGCGGTTAAAAACGTAGGTGCGGGGGCAGTGGAGATAATTGTCGCCGAACGCCTGCGGGGAGGCGCCTTTAAGAATTATACTGATTTTTGCCGCCGGTTGGATACAAAAGCGATCAACAAGCGTGTACTGGAAAGTTTGATTAAAAGCGGCGCTTTTGACTCCCTGGGCCACCGGCGTTCGCAGTTGATGGCCTTGATTGATACTGGGATGGATCTGGCAGCGCAGGCGGGTCGCGAACGTTTGAACGGCCAGTTGAGTTTGCTTGATTTTTGGGGGGATTCGGCAGGGGATGTTTTAACCCTTGAACTGCCCGAAGTGGAAGAGTATCCTGCCGGCCAGCTTCTGGCCATGGAAAAGGAAACCCTGGGCCTGTACATAAGCGGGCATCCTCTTTCCGAATACCGGCAAATCTTAAGCCAGGAAACGTCAATGACCATAGCGGAAGCAAGGGAAATGGAGCTGGACAGCCAGGCGGTTTTGGGAGGAATATTTACCTCTGTAAAAAAGCTTACCACTCGCCGGGGGGAGGCTATGGCCAGGGGTCAACTGGAGGACTTAACCGGTATGATTGAAGTAATTTTTTATCCCCGCGCCTATCAGGAATATAAGCCATTAATCAAGCCCGATGAGGTGGTGCGCTTGCGCGGGCGGTTAAACGTCAACGGGGAAGAAATAAAGATGGTGGCTGAAGAATTGTTTCCTATGGTTAAGAAGCAGACCGGTGATGTGTACCTTCAACTGGAACAAACGTCCCTGGATTTGATTACGCGCTTACAAATGATTTTGCGCAGCTATCCCGGGTTCTCACCGGTGTATCTTTATTTCCCCCGTGACAGGAAACTGGCGCGGGCTCCGGAAGAATTCTGGCTGGACCTTTCTTCACCTGCCCTTCTTAAGCTTAAAGAGCTGCTTGGTTCAGAGAATGTCAGGGTTAAAGAAGACGGCTTAAGAGCATTTTAAGCATTGCCTTAAAGATATGGAACTTGCCGGATAAAACAGGAGTGTGCTATGATGAAGTTGTTAAACACAGGTAAATAAAGGGGTGAGTTTATGTCCGAGCCCTGGCAGTCTCATGATAATTATGTAGTGATCAAGGCTTTAGAGAATGGCGTTACTATTATCGGTCTTACCCGTGGAAAGGACACGAAGTTTCATCATACTGAAAAACTGGATAAAGGTGAAATCATGATTGCTCAGTTTACCGAACATACTTCGGCAATTAAAATTCGCGGGAAGGTTGAATTGTTGACCAGGCACGGTAAGATACGAAATGATGAGCAGGGATAAAAGCGGTATTGTTGGTTGTATACTGTGGGTATAATGGAACGGGAAACATTTTTGCTTTGGAAGTTTTTAAACAAGGAGGCTCTTTTGTGTGGACGGTAGTCTATATCGCTCCCAGTAGAGAAGAAGCCCAGGAAATTCAACATCTTTTATCCCGCGAGGGCCTGCTGGTTAAGTTAAAGCCTGTTAATGCTTCATCTGAGCTAACTCAGAAATGCTCAATTGAAGTTTTAGTACCGGAATCAGAGGCAGATGAAGCAATGGAGATTATTGATTCTGTATAAAACGATCAGGGAGTTTGATCTAAAAGCTATGCTGAATTTTTAAAGGAGTGTCCGGGGGATGCAAAGGATTGCCATTCTTACCAGCGGTGGAGACGCTCCTGGGATGAATGCGGCTATTCGGGCGGTGGTACGCAAGGCCATCTACCAAGGCCTGGAAGTAATGGGTATCAAAAGAGGTTTTAGCGGGTTTATCGAAGCCGATATTGAGCTTATGAACCTGCGCTCGGTAACGGATATTATTCACCGGGGCGGTACTATCCTGCATACTACCCGCAACGAAAAATTCAAAACCCAAGAGGGCAGGACCATGGCCTGGGAAAACGTGGAACGCTTTGGAATTCAAGGGCTGGTGGTGATTGGAGGCGGCGGTTCTTTCCATGGCGCTCTGGCCTTTAGCAAGGAATTTAAACTGCCGGTGATTGGTGTTCCCGGCACCATTGATAATGATATTAGTGGAACCGATTATTCTATTGGTTTTGATACAGCAGTAAATTCAGTAGTGGAAGCGATTAACAAGATCAGAGATACTGCTACTTCTCACGAACGTACTTTTATTGTCGAAGTAATGGGGCGGGATACCGGCTTTATTGCTTTAAACGCCGGCCTGGCAGGAGGAGCAGAGTCCATCATTATTCCCGAGCACCCTTTTAACATTGAACAGATTTGTGCCCGGCTTGTCCACAATTACCATCAGGGCAGCTCACACAGCATTATAGTTGTGGCGGAGGGGGCAGCCAGCGGCCTGGAGATTGGCCAGGAAATTAAACGGCGGACAGATTTCGATACCAGAGTCACTATTCTGGGCCATTTACAACGGGGCGGTAACCCCACTGCCTTTGACCGGATATTGGCCAGCGTTTTGGGTGCAAAGGCGGTGGAGTTGCTCATGGCCGGGGAAAGCAATAAGATGGCGGGCTACATCGCGGGGCAGGTAGTTGCTGTTGATCTGGAGCAGGTAATAAAGAGGAAAAAATGTCTTAATATGGCTCTATATGAACTGGCCGGTATCTTGTCCATGTGAGGGGGTAAAGACTATGAAACGCACCAAAATTGTCTGCACGATAGGTCCGGCAAGTGACGAAACATCTGTTCTGATAAGCATGATGGAAGCCGGCATGAACGTGGCACGGCTTAATTTTTCTCACGGTACGCGTAACGAGCACGCCCGGCGAATTGTTGCCATCCGAGAAGCTGCCGGTAAGGCGGGTAAAAATATAGCCATCTTAATGGACTCCAAAGGGCCGGAGGTGCGTCTGGGCATACTTGAACAGCCAATCCCGTTGACGGCGGGACAAAAGGTGATCCTTACTACTGAGAAGGTTACGGCCGACAGCCTGCGTTTACCGGTTACCTACACTAATTTACCCCGGGAGGTTCTTCCGGGTAACGTTATTCTGGTGGCTGACGGTTTAATTGAACTAAAAGTGATTTCCACCACTTCCACGGAAGTAGAATGTGAAGTGGTGCATGGCGGTGAAGTAAGCAGCCGGAAGGGGGTAAGGATGCCGGGTGTTTCCTTGAAACTGCCTGCTGTAACGGAGCAGGACAAAGAAGACATTCTTTTTGGAATCGAACAGGGCTTGGATTTTATTGCCCTTTCTTTTGTACGCAGGGCATCTGATATTTTAGTTGTCCGGCAGATACTGGAAGAAAAAAACATGGAAATACATGTTATTGCCAAGATTGAGAGCCGTGAAGGTTTAAACAACCTGGAAGAAATTATCAAAGTGGCCGATGGAATTATGGTGGCGCGGGGAGACTTGGGTGTGGGTATTCCTGTGGAGGAAGTGCCGCTTGTTCAAAAAGCCATAATTAAAAAGTGCAACCAGGCTGGTAAGCCGGTGATTACGGCTACCCAGATGCTGGAGTCAATGATGAATAATCCCCGCCCCACACGGGCTGAGGCAGGCGA
>DMIY01000171.1 GCA_003457075.1 Desulfotomaculum sp.
TGCTGGCAATAACCTGGGACTGCTTAGACCTGGCTAAAGGCGTCTTGACCGTAAAGAAAGCATTGGCCCGTGTGAGAACGGCGGACGGCAAGCGTTCTGCTTTGCAGTTTTCTGAGCCCAAGACGGACAGTGGCAAGAGGACTATCCCACTACTGCCGGAGGTTGTAGCGGCATTAAAGGAACATAGGAAACGGCAGTTGGAAGAACGGCTGTTCTTCGGCCAGGCTTACCGGGATAACGGACTGGCGTTTTGTACGGCGGACGGCAGGCCGTTGGAGCCCCGGAATTTTCACCGGAAACACACCCAAAATTTAAAGAAGGCCGGCATACGGCACGTCAGGATACACGACTTAAGGCATACCTTCGCCACCATTATCCTACAGGAAGGGGAGAACCCGGAAAACTTACGGGACTTGCTGGGACACACCAGGACAAGTACCACTATGGATTTATACTGCCACTCTACCGAAGAGGGCAAGAGAAAAGCCGTCCAGAGGTTGAGGGGTATAATAAAGATATAAATAAAAAGCCCGACTTCTTAACCGGGACTATTTTTTTTCTGGTAAGGGTAAGGTAAGGGTAAATTTGCTTGCCGGCAATCTTCTTCCGGCCCTGGAACCCTTGCTATTACTGGAGCGGGTGAAGGGGATCGAACCCTCAACCCTCAGCTTGGGAAGCTGATGCTCTACCTTTGAGCTACACCCGCTTACAATTTCTATTATACCAGTTTATCACACCAAGTCAAGTAGACCTGCTAAATCAGTATATATTACTGTTCTTCTAAATTACAGGCTCTCTTATCTTTATCCCATACATAATTTCAAAATTAGATTATTACTAATATATAAAATGTCAGGCTAAGCATACATCCGCTTTAGACACAACAGCGGGTCATAAGGAATATTGTTTAAACGAATCTCCAGGTGAAGATGGGGACCGGTAGAACGACCCGTATCACCAACGCGGGCAATGAGTTGCTCTTCCCTTACCCAATCTCCCTCTTTAACCAGAAGGGCCGAAGCGTGCCCGTACAACGTAGTTAAACCCCCTCCGTGGTCGATGACTACCGTTAAACCGTATGTACCCCGGGGACCAGCAAAAGTCACCCGTCCGGACCGTACCGCCCGGATAGGGTCACCTTCCCCGGCAGCAATATCAAGTCCCTCGTGTGGCCGGTCTTCCCGCATCCCAAAACCGGAACTAATCCAGCCCACCACCGGCCAGGCCAGTTCATCCACAGGCAAACTGACAACGGGATTCCAGGCAGACAAGGTACTGCTTGCGACTAAAGGGACAATCATCTCCTGTCCCGTAATTAAAAGGTTTTCATCTGCCAGATTATTAACCAGCATCAACCCGGTTAAAGATACTCCATAATCACAGGCAATACCGGATAATGTCTCGCCCGGCCGTACCCGGTGTTTTAGCACACTCCCAGGAACAACAAGCATCCGTCCTGCTTCAACCATATCCCAGTCGGTCAATTTATTTACAGTTGCCAGTACCGGCAGTTGTACACCAACTTTTCCGGCAATGACCGTCATGGTATCACCCTGCTGCACCACATAGGATGCAAATCCGTTACCTCTGGCTTCTCCGCCGCCAACCGGGGACAGATTGAAATAAGGAACGTCTCGCCGGATCAATTCATCCAACCCGGCATAAGCAGGCAAAAGACCCCGGAACAACATCCCCGCGCATAGCACAACAAGGACTATAGCCATTGATTTTACAAAATTATGTTTCAACTTTATCTCCTCTTGACACAAAATAATCAACCGTACTTTCCGCCTTTATCCAATTATGGCAGAAGCACGGTTAAATTGCAACTATTCAGCCGTCATTGATCAGCTTCCAGCCCCCAGCAAGATAAAGAAACAGTTCCTCTTTGTTTTTTGTTGACAACCGGCCACCGAACAGTTATAGTTTTGCCTAAAGAGGAACCGGCTATACCTTGAATCTCCCAGCTTACAGTTGCCGCCCTAAGTACTCATAGTAGACAACTCACGCCGGACATCCGGCGGCCGGTCAGGGGTAACTACCGGCCCCACTTTACGTATTGCATTCCGGAACTGTTGTAAGATTTCCTCGTTTGCCTTGGTCTTCTTCATCCGGTCAATCAACATTTCCATGGCCTCCCAGGAAGCCATATTTACGGTAGCCTTGCGGAAATACCACATCCACTCCAGTTCTTCTTTTGATAAGAGCAGCTCCTCCTTACGGGTGCCGGATCGAAGCACATCAATCGCTGGAAAAATACGTCTTTCGGCCAGGCGGCGATCCAGGATCAACTCCATATTTCCCGTACCTTTGAATTCCTCAAAGATAACATCATCCATGCGGCTCCCTGTTTCAATTAAGGCGGTAGCCATGATGGTCATGCTCCCACCCTCTTCTACCTTGCGGGCAGCGCCAAAAAACCGCTTGGGCTTGTGTAAAGCAGCAGGGTCCATGCCGCCACTTAAGGTACGCCCGCTAGGCGGCACTACCAGGTTATGCGCCCGGGCCAGGCGGGTAATGCTGTCCAGGAGTATTACTACGTCTTCCCCATGCTCTACCAGGCGTTTGGCCCGCTCCAGCACCATTTCCGCCACTTTCACATGGTTCTCGGGAGGTTCATCAAAGGTAGAACTAACCACATCACCCTTAACCGAACGCTCAATGTCGGTAACCTCTTCCGGCCGTTCGTCAACAAGCAACACCATCAATTTAATCTCCGGATGGTTTTTGCTGATGCTGTTGGCAATGTCCTTGAGCAAGGTAGTCTTGCCTGCCTTCGGGGGAGCGACTATTAACCCCCGCTGGCCTTTTCCCAAAGGAGAAAGAAGATCTATAATCCGCGTAGAATAACCAGTGGGAGAGGCTTCCAGTTTTATGCGTTCCTGGGGATACAAAGGGGTCAGTCCATCAAAATGCAATCTTTCCGAGGCTTCCTCGGCATTATAACCATTCACCTGCTCTACTCTGAGCAATGCAAAATAACGTTCACTTTCTTTTGGACCACGTACCTGCCCGGCTACCAGATCCCCCGTTCGCAAGTCAAAACGCCGGATTTGCGAGGATGACACATAAATATCATCGTGACTGGGAAAATACTGGAATGGTCTTAAAAAACCGAAACCGTCAGGCAAAATCTCCAGTACCCCTTGCGCATAAATAAGACCAGTTTTTTCAGTTTGCGACTTAATAATTTCAAAAATCAACTCTTTCTTACGGAAGCGTGAATAACCCGTTATTTCCAATTCCTTTGCAGTTTTGTACAACTCCTGTAATGTTTTAGATTCCAATTCCGTATAGGTCAAAAACAATCCCCCTTTACACCGCTTCAAGCGGTTATGCTTTGAATATGCTTAAATATGTTTTAAAAACATGCAGGAACAAGCGGCCGCAGACGCCTGCACTCTACAAAAAGGGATACTTTGGTTCCCTTAAAACCAGCAAATAAAATTATATCGTTTTTGAAAAGGGAAATGGATGACAGGTATATTCATAACATTTACCTTAACAGATCAAACTTAAATATAAAAAGGGGACACTGATTAAGAAAATAGGCAGGATATTCAATCTCTTAAAAATAACTTAGACACGGAAGCCTCGATGGAGAAATTCGATCACGGTTTTCTTTAAGCGATAATGATTTTCGCCTTGCTTTAAAGCCCGCAGGCTTTTCCTGCCGGGGTTTACCGGCCAGGAACCTTTGCCCAGTCTTCCATAAATTTTTTAATACCCAAATCAGTAAGGGGGTGCGAAAGCATCTGCCTTAACACCTGGTAAGGTACGGTAGCTATATCCGCTCCCGCCCTGGCAGCCATAATTACGTGCAGAGGATGCCGAATACTGGCTGCAATGATCTGTGTAGAAAAATCATAATTCCTGTAGATCTCAACTATATCAGCAACCACTTCCATCCCGTCATGACCGGCGTCGTCCAATCGTCCCACAAAAGGACTGACATAAGCAGCGCCTGCAAGGGCGGCCAACAATGCCTGATTGGCCGAAAAGACCAGGGTAACATTAGTCTTGATGCCCTTTGCTGCCAGCGCTGCAACTGCTTTTAACCCTTCGGCCGTCATTGGTATTTTTATTATAATATTGGGGTGTATAGAAGCCAGTTCGATCGCTTCTTGAATCATCACAAAAGCCTCGTGACCAATTACCTCCGCACTGATAGGCCCATCCACGATAGCAGTAATTTCCCTGACCACCTGTTCAAAATCTCGCCCTTCCCGGGCGATAAGAGAAGGATTGGTGGTTACTCCGCTGATCACTCCCAAAGCATAAGCCGTCTTAATTTCCTCAATGTTGGCTGTATCAAGAAAAAGCCTCACCTACATGCCCCCCGAAAAATAGTCGCCGTTCCTTTGCTCAAGGCGCCCCGCCTACCGGCGGCAGGCCTTGCCGGCACTACCAAACAAATGGATTTTCTCCCGCAATATTTCAACTACAGCCTCCCTGGCCGGACCCAGTATTTTGCGGGGGTCAATTTCATCGGCCGCCCGATCCAGCACCTGTTTCACAGTTCCTATAAAAGCCTGGCGAATGTCCGTATCTATGTTTATCTTACGCACACCACGGGCTATCGCCTCCCGTATAGCTCCGGGCGGAACGCCGGAAGAACCATGGAGCACAATCGGCACCCGTACTAGTGAACGGATCTTACTCAGCCGCTCAAAATCCAGTTTTGGTTCACCTCTATAACGCCCGTGAGCCGTACCAATGGCCACTGCCAGTGAATCCACCTGCGTCTGCTCCACAAAGTAGCGGGCTTCTTCAGGATCAGTCAGAAAAGATTCCCGTTCGCCAACCACAAGATCATCTTCCGTACCACTTATCTTTCCTAATTCAGCCTCCACAGAAACACCTGCCGGCCTGGCTGCCGCCACTACTTGCCTGGTCAGGGTTATATTTTCATCAATGGGCAGCTTTGAACCATCAAACATAACCGAACTAAACCCCGCTTCAATACAACTCATTACCTGTTCAAAACTGGTGCCGTGATCCAGATGCACGGCCACGGGTATTGTAGCGTTCCGGACAGCCACCCCGGCCATTGCCACCAGATACTGCAAACCGGCGTACTTTATCGCTCCCTGGCTGAACTGGATAATAACAGGAGCTTCACTCGCCTGCGCCGCACTGACAATAGCCTGCATAATCTCCATGTTACTGCAATTAAAAGCACCAACCGCATAACCATTTTGTTCTGCATCCTGCAACAAAATGTTAACCGGGGAAAATACTATCATGATATGCTCCCTTCCCCATTATATATTCGGGATTAATCATGTTGATAACGGTTTTTCTTGGCGACACCGGGATGCGCCAGGCTGTCAAGAAAACCAAGACCATCCTTGATC
>DMIY01000100.1 GCA_003457075.1 Desulfotomaculum sp.
GATAAGCCCTTTGGAGTGAATATCAGCCTTTTCCCTGCTGTTAAAAAGTTACCCAATGATGAGTTTATAGATGTAATCATCGAAGAGCGAGTAGCCGCAGTGGAAACATCCGGAATAAAAAGCCCGGAAGAATTTATTCCCCGCCTGCATGCTGCAGGGGTAAAGGTTATCCATAAAACTGCCACGGTCAGACACGCCTGCAAGGGCGAGCAGGTGGGAGTAGACGCATTGGCGGTGGTGGGAATTGAAAATGGTGGAAATGTAGGGATGGAAGATGTTACAACATTGGTTCTTGTTCCCAAAACCGTTCAGGCTGTGCGGGCGNNAGCCCGTAATTGCCGGCGGAGGCATCTGTGATGCCCGGGGATTCGTAGCCGCTCTGGCTCTTGGCGCGGAAGGCGTATTGATCGGTACCCGTTTCATGGCCACAAAAGAATCGCCTGCACATCCCAAGTTCAAGGAATGGATGCTTAGATCTCAGGAAAATGAGACCGCTTTGGTGCAGCGCTCTATCCGAAATACACACCGTACATTGAAGAATAAAGCAGTGGAAAAAGCGCTGGAGTTGGAAGCAAGGGGAGCGCCGCTGGAGGAACTGCTTCCCTGGATCAGTGGCGACAATAACCGCAGAGTTGTAATTGAGGGTGAACTGGATGCCGGAATGGCTTACTGCGGTCAAGTGGTGGGGTTGATTACCAACCTTCCGACCGTAAAAGAGGTTATTGATGATCTAATCAGCGGAGCACTGGCCATTGGCGAACGGCTTTCTGCGATGGGCGTATTTTGAGTCAATCCTGCGTAGTTATGTTTTTTGGGATAAAGTGAGGGGAATGCCGTGTTTCAGATAGAGCGGCGGCAGCAGTTGATTGTTCTGGCGATAGCGGTTGTACTGCTTTTTGGCGCAGGTTATAAATATGCCGTGTGGCAGAAAGTCAAATCCGCGAATGAAGAGAAACCTGCCTTAAAACAGTCTGAAACAGCGGGAACTGCGGACACGGCTGCCCGGGATGTAAAGGTGCACGTGGCAGGCGCAGTAGAAAAGCCGGGAGTGTATCAGTTGCCTGCCGGCTCCCGGGTGGACGATGCCGTCAGGCTGGCCGGAGTGCTGCCGGCGGCAGATCTGAATGCGTTGAACCTGGCCGCGCTGCTGACAGACGGCCAGAAAGTCACGGTGCCGTTGCGCCAGGCCATGCTGCCTGCGGGAACGGGCGGCGCTTCCGGGGCACCAGCAGCGGGCTTTACTGCAGGAACGGGCTCCGATACACAGGGGCAGGTAAATATAAACACAGCAAGCCAGGCCGAACTGGAATCGCTGCCGGGCATTGGACCGGCTCTGGCCGGGCGGATTATCCAACACCGCGAAGAAAACGGTCCTTTCATGGTACCGGAAGATATTAAAAATGTCTCCGGCATAGGGGATAAACGGTATGAGCAATTAAAGAACAAGATTACCGTTTGAGCATAAAATTTTTGAACCGCTTAAGAACACAGAGTTCGCAGAGGAGTTGCCCATGGGAACGTGTCGTTCTCACCATAAAGCATGAAAATAGCATGTTTAGCAATTCCCCCCTCTTCGTGGGAGGGGGTTAGGAGGAGGGGGCTTTTTCCACCCTCACCCTCTCCCTTCAAGGGAGAGGGAACCAATGAGTCTTGTTTTTGTGGATATTCTGAGTTCTGAATTTAAGACTACTGAATACTTTGGCGCATTTAATCTTGTGCTCTGTGCTCTCTGTGTACTCTGTGGTTAAATCTTATTTTCGAGGGAGTTGTTTGTAGGAACCTGTGTCTCCTTTATGTGGGCCAAATAGTGTTCTGTGGTTAAACAATTTGTAGCGCATCTTTTTTTGGAGGTACGACTTTTTTGATCTCCAGACCGCTGGTAGTGCTTACATGTTTTTTTATCGCCGGAATATTGCTGGCAGGCTGGCTGGCTGTACCTCCAGGCGTGGCCATACTGGCCTGCGGCCTGTTTTTTTTAGTGGGTCTAGCCGGCTATGCAGTAACCTGGCGGGGAAACCGCTGGGTTATTTTCTTACTCTTCCTTTCTATCGGTTTTACCTTCGGCCGTCTCTCCGCCCTTCAGGCTAACCCGGCAATGCTGGAATACGCCGGCCACTGGGTAACTCTGGAAGGTGTTGTTTCCAGTGAACCTGACTTAAGACCCGACAGAGTGTATTATAACCTTGATTTAACCCGGGTTGTCCTGGGGAAAGAAGAACATACCGTAGCTGCCCGTGTGCTGGTACGGACGCCCATGCCAGGATCTGTTTATAGCTACGGCGATCTTTTAAAGGTTCACGGATTGCTTACCCGCCCGGACGAGCCGGGAAATCCCGGCGCATTTGATTACCGCTCTTACCTGGCCAGACGCGGGATAGGTGTCATATTAATGACGTCAGGCAATAAAGATATTACCTGGCTGGGTATAGGCGGAAACCCGGTTACCAGATGGCTGTTGCTTGAGAAGAAAAAAATTTTAGAGGTTCATAGGAGAACCCTTTCTCCTGATAAGGCTGCCCTGGTCAACGGGATCGTTTTCGGCACTCAGGGCGAAATCCCCCGCCAGGTATGGCAGATTTTCAGCGAAACGGGCATCGTTCACATTTTAAGCGTTTCAGGTATGCACGTAGGTCTTGTGTTGGCCGGAGTGCTGGCTGTTTTGGGGCTTCTGCACGTGCCAGTGTTACTGGTAGCTCCGGCAGCCAGTATGATCCTGGTTTTCTATGCTCTTTTGTGCGGCCTTGGGCCGGCGGTTACACGGGCCACGTTAATGGCTTTATTGTTTCTTTGGGCCCACCGTTTGGGACGGCAGCAGGACTGGCCAACCACCCTGGCCTTTGCCGCTTTAATGATCCTATTGTGGAAACCCCAGGCTGTTTACGATATTGGTTTTCAGCTTTCTTTTGCCGCCACCTGGGGTATACTTTACGTTGGTCCGTTCCTGGACAAAATGCTTAAAAGTTTTATCCGCTGGCCAGCCTGGCTGCATGTGATTATCTGGGTTTCCCTGGCTGCACAGTTGGCAACGCTGCCGCTGGTAGCCTGGTATTACAATATCGTTTCCCCGGTTTCCCTGCTGGCCAATATCATAGCTGCGCCGCTTACCGGTCTGATTCTCGCCCTGGGCGCCGCGGCGGGTATCCTGGGTCTTTTTTCCACCACCCTTGCCGGTTTAATCAATGCCAGTACCTCGCTGGCACTGGATGTTTTTCTGGGACTGACTTCCTTTATACGAACATTACCCGGAGCGTTTATTTACGTTCCGGCGCCGTCAATCCTCTTTTTGCCGGCATGGTATCTCCTGTTGTGCTTTGGTACGGCGTTGTATTCTGTCCAGGGCCGCTCACTGGTGGAGAGTTTTCTTGTCAGGCGGCGCCGTGTGGCGGCAGTTGCTGCTTTAGGAACGGCGTTATTATTGGTGGCCTGGGTGACTCAATGGCCGGGAGAGCAGCGATTGGTCATACATATGATAGATGTGGGACAGGGAGAGAGCATCCTCATTCAAACACCGGCAGGCAAAAACATGCTAGTGGATGCGGGTGGGTGGAGCGGTGAATTTGAGTCGGGTCAAGGAGCCGGGGATAAGGTAGTAGTACCTTACCTGCGCCGGTCGGGAATACGCCGCCTGGATGTGCTGCTGATTACCCACCCCCACGAGGATCATGCCGGTGGCGCCGGAGCAGTGGCCCGGGCTTTCCCGGTTGCTCTGGCGGTTGTATCACCGGTTGGTCAATTGGTTCAGGAAGGACCGGCAGTTGCAGGTAACGCAAAAGATCCAAAAGGAGTATACGATGAACCGGATTATTATGCCCGGCTACTGCGCTATCTGGCCAGCCGGGGGACTTCGGTTAAAACAGCGGGAGCGGGAGATTTAATCGAAATGGACCCGAAAGTGGAAATACGGATTTTAGCTCCACCCCGTCCGCCTCTTCATGGAACCCATTCAGATGCAAACAACGGCTCGGTCGTTCTGCTTCTGCGCTACGGCCAGCAAACTTTCCTGTTGACAGGAGATATAGAGCTGGAAGCCCAGCAATGGCTTTTGGATTCAGGCACCGGCCTAGCTGCTGAGGTGCTAAAAGTACCTCACCACGGCAGCCGGTTTCTCCTGAGCGATTTTGTGGGAAAAGTGAAGCCTTCAGTAGCACTCATTTCCGTCGGCCGACATAACCGTTTTGGCTTTCCTGCAGCTAAAACCATCAATTTGCTGCAGGAAAGCGGGGCCAAAATATATCAAACGGACAGGGATGGAGCAACAATTCTTACTACTGACGGCCGGGAGTTGTGGGTAAAAACCGGCCGTCAGCAGTAAGGCTGCGAGTTCTCACTGAAGATCAATCATTTTGTTATCGTGTAAAGCTCCCTATTTCCAGATTGTTTACGCGAGATAGTTGATCCTGAACTTAGGACTATTCCCTTCTGCTGCGCATTTTGTCAGATGCAAACAATGACTCAGCCATAGTGATTATTTATGGTCATTTGTTCTTAATTAAACAGGAATCCAAATTTTCTAAAGTCACTACAAAAGATAAGGTATGATTACCGGCCTGCGTTGTTTCAGCTCAGATAAGCTCTTGCCAGAGCAACTAAAAACTCTACTTTTACCTGCAGGCTGGCGACGTCTATCCTTTCGTTTTTACCGTGGATGGTTGCCTTTATTTGTGGATCAAAGTCTTTAGCCATAGGAGCAATGCCGTAACAGGAAATTCCCGCTTCCCGCAAAAACCGTGAATCGGTTGCACCGGTTGATATTTGAGGAAGACAGGTGACCTCTCCTGCAACTTTCTTTAAAGTTGCCTCGATCAAGGTATAATATGGGGAGTTGACAGGCGAAAAGGAAGGGACGTGATAGTTTAGAATTTCTACCATGGTTCCATCCGGTAGAAGTTTTTGCAGCTCTCCCAGGACGTAATTATCGTCCTGGCCGGGCAGGATGCGGATATCCACTTCTGCCTGGCAGTAATCCGGAACCACGTTCACCTTTTCCCCACCGTAAATCACGTTGGGAGAAACCGTCATGCGCGTGAGTGCCCGGAGATATTCGGCAAAAGTCTTGTCTTCAAAGTTTCCCAGGACAGCATCAATTTCCTCTGGTTTTACGTTCAGCTTCTTAATGCGGAGAATTTCCTGCAGCATCAGCGCAACTTCCGGAATAATACGTATTTCCGGTTTATATTCCGCCAGCGTCTTTACCGCCCCGGCCATCCTGACAACGGCGTTGTCTCCCAAACCGGGCAGCGAGCCGTGGCAGGAAACCCCTCTTGCTTCCAGTTTGCTCCAGGCAGTTCCCTTTTCCCCCGTCTGGATAAAGTGTACGGGCTGCCCGCCCAGTACCACCGGTTCTTCAGCCCCTTCATTTACCGCAAAGTCGGCCTGGATTTTCTCCCGGTGACGATCTACCAGGTACCTGACTCCATACTTTCCCCCCTTTTCTTCGTCTGCTGTGGCAGCAAAGATAAGGGCGCCGCCAAGTGGGTACTCCTTTGCCAGTATGAGCATAGCACAAGCCCCGGCCGCCGCCAGGCTTTTGCAGTCTATCGCCCCCCTGCCGTAAACAGTACCGTTTTTTATTTCTCCGGAAAAGGGATCAAAATCCCATCCTTCTCCTGCCGGAACAACGTCAGTATGGGAAAGAAATAAAAGCTTTCGTTCTCCTTCTCCCAGGCGGGCAATGAAGTTTCCTCGCCCTGGTTCTGATTCTATGATTTCGCCGGGAATGCCCGCGACGTCAAAAAGATTTTTCAGGTAGAGGGCTGCTTCTATTTCGTTGCCGGGAGGGTTGGTAGTGTTGATTTTAATGAGATCCGCCAGAACGGTTTCCGGAGTCAAAGAAATGCTCCTTTCTTATAGTGTTTTTTTCTCCACTTTTAAAAATATATTCGGTAAAAGTCTCTTCATTCCTGCTGATAACATGCAAGATAATTGGCAAACAATCGACAAGCAAAAATCTATTTTCTGAGGAGAGAAAGCAAGTGTATAAGTAGGAAAAA
The DNA here is from genome assembly GCA_003457075.1 of Desulfotomaculum sp. Taxonomy (GTDB): domain Bacteria; phylum Bacillota; class Desulfotomaculia; order Desulfotomaculales; family Nap2-2B; genus UBA4053. The sequence goes on from DMIY01000100.1 coordinate 5,991, forward strand.
TGAATTATCCAAAAGCTAACAGGCTGAATACTGGAAGCAGGCGTCCAGGCGGTTCCCTAAGCCTGTTTTATCAAGCTGGCTTAAATGGTATAATGTTTAGTGCGACAAGAGGAAAATCCTCCAGTTAGAATAACAGGCCAGCTTTTAACCGGTTACTTTTTATAGAAGGTAAGGTGTTTTCCATGTCTTTTACAAGACCTGAGATCATTCGTCCACCGAGCGAGTGGAAAAGCTATTTTCTCCCCCTGACCAGCGGCTGCTCAAACAATACCTGTACTTTTTGCCGCTCCTACGGCTCAAAACTCAGAATAAGAAAGGTTGAAGAAGTTATCGAAGAGATCGACGTCCTGGCTCTTTATAAACAGCACGGTATCAGTATACCTTCGATACCTTACATAGTTTATGCTATTGCCCGCGGCTGGGATGGACGGCAAGTTTTTTTGCAGGACAGCGACGCCCTGGTTTATCCCTTTCCGAAATTAAAGAGAGTACTGGAACATTTAAATGAGAAGTTCCCGCGTCTGGAGCGGGTTGGTTCATACGCCACGGCGGCGGATGTTTTGCGCAGGAGCGTGGAAGAGCTTAAAATTCTTAAAGAACTGAATTTGGGCATCCTTTATATGGGAGTTGAAAGCGGTGACGAAGAAGTGCTTCAGAGGATATGCAAAAGAGTAAGCT
>DMIY01000081.1 GCA_003457075.1 Desulfotomaculum sp.
TTTCCCCCCCCCCCCCCCCATCCAAACAGCAAAAAGGACTGCACAGCAGTCCCTGGTCAGGAATAATATTACCTTTTTTCCCGCAGACGGGCATTTTTCCCCCGGAGCCCGCGCAGATAATACAACCTGGCCCGTCTTACATGGCCTCTGCGCATAACTTCGATACGCTCAATTTTAGGGGAGTGGAGGGGAAATGTTCTTTCAACTCCTACTCCATATGAAACCCGGCGTACAGTAAAAGTTTCTCCTAAGCCTGCACCCCGGCGTCTGATTACTGTTCCCTCAAAAACTTGAATCCGTTCCCGGCTGCCTTCTACCACTTTCACGTGCACGCGGACTGTATTACCTGGCCTGAAATCTGGAAATTCTTTCTTCATCTGATCCTGTTCAAAAGATTGCAAGAGATCCACCTTTAGCCCTCCTTCCCCCGGATACTTTCCTTTAATCAACAGGAGTTATTATAACACAAGGACTCTCGGCCCGCAATAGGAAGGAGCCTGGGAAAACTCTAAAAAAAGTAAAAACCTCCTGCTTAAAAATATTCGCCAGGAGGTTTTTANNCTTATGGTTTGGCCAGTAACCCAACTGCTGCGATTCGAGGCAACAACTACTACCATATTGGCGATATCTTCAGCTCTCCCTAGGCGTCGCAAAGGATAAGCACTTTTAGCCAGTTTTTCCACTGCTTCGGGCGGGAATAATTTTTTCACTTCTTCCTGACGAAACAGACTATATTCACCTGCACCATCTTCAGAAGGCATGGTCGCCCCCGGGCAAACGCAATTACTCCTGATTCCAAACCTTCCGAATTCCCTGGCTGTATTCTTGGTGAAAGTAATTACGCCTCCTTTAGTTGCAGCATAAACACTCTCCCGAAATTCCCCAATTCTCCCTGCGTCAGAACCGATGTTTACAATGCTTCCGCCCTTTTGCTCGATCATCTGAGGGAGCACAGCGCGAGTAAAATATAATACATGCTTCAGGTTTAGATCAATATATTTATCGTATTTTTCAGGTGGAATTTCCAAAAAGGGATAAAAATCGTCCCAGCCCACACCGTTGACCAGAACATCAATGCTCTTAAATGCAGCAATTGCTTCTTTAACTACCCGTTCAGCCTCTGAATATTTTGTCACATCCGCCTTGCAATATTTTGCCCGGCCTCCTTTATCCTGAATAATTTTTTCCACTTTTTTTCCGTTATCTTCATCTCTGTCTACAATAAATACATTGGCGCCCTCTTCACCGAAAGTAAGGCTGATTGCGCGTCCGATATTTGAACTACCCCCTGTAACAATAACTGTTTTTTCTTTAAGCCCCAAATCCATTTTTATATCCTCCTTCTTAAATGTTTTTAAACAAATTTGTTAATTCAAAAGTAAAATACACCTTCCCAAAGATATCCTTTTAGAACATCAAGTTAGGACATTTAAAAAAGTTTTCCTTTTTTTAGTAACCACAAGGAACCAAAGCCCTTATTGTTTTACACAACTTATGCCTTAACGATAATTGATTCCAGCATCAAGCTCCTCCTAAACCACCTCCTTCTTTACCCGAACAGACTTCCTTAACCTTTAAAAATACTGGGCTTTACTCCTTACCACATGGTACGCGACTTTTTTTCCAATGACGAAGAAAAAAACTTACCCCCTCCCCCACCCTTAATTTTTTGTAACCATATAAATATAATGATATAACTTTGGAGAACTTTTAACCATTAATCAGGTAAATTTGGGAAGCTTTTTAGGTTTTGCAAAGATAAATCTACTTGTCCTCCCTTGCCTACTATAATTTTATCAATTTCGCAAATTTACTGCAACCCGATTTTTACCCTACCTCTTGTAAATTTCAACGTTATCTCTTTGGGAGCGGTTTTTTCTCCTGCATACGCCTTGTTATTAATTTTTCATCCAAAGTAACTTTCATAGTGATAACATTCTTCCTTAGGACCCTTATTTTAACATATTATCTATTATTATCCTGCAAGTACATACCTCATAAATTAATAAGATCCGCAAAAATCTCCAAAGATTACTTTTTCCTAGTGTAAATAGCCTTGTACTGATCACCTCCGGTTTTAAAGCACTCCCTGCACTGATCGCCTTTTTCATCAACTTCCAGCGACTGCAGATAAACCTCAAAACCAAGTGATTCATACATTTTTACATATTCGCTCAACTGTGGTTCCCGGGCAGTAAACTTCTTCGTCCATCCCTCGCCTGTCAACTGCTCCATACGCATTTACCCCACCCGCTTAAAAAAGATCGTCCAGGATGTCGTTGCCTTCCGGCAGCTTTCCATGCTGCTGCAAAAATTGCTGGATTAATTCGCTTTCCCGGATAGTATACATGCCTTCTTCTTCAAAATCAAAATAACAGGCTTTCTTCATACATGTGTCATCACTTCCCAGGTGTTTTTCCAGATCGCGACGTAGGTTGATCGTACCGGCAATAAAAATTATGTTCTTATGTTCGTCAAGCAACCGGTAAACTCCTTCTTTTTCCGGCACATTATTTACGTGAAGAGTATTAAATTCCAGCCATTTTTCCGGTGGTAAAACAACAGAAGGAATTCTTAACCTCAAGTCACATTTCAAACAACGGCCTGCTTCCTGGACTGCCATCTTATTGCTCAACCCGGTTTCCACCTCACAGAAACTTCCCCGCCGCTGTTCTATAGAAATAGCCGGCATGGCAACCCGGCGCCTGTCCGCAAAACCTTCTTCCCTGCCCAGCCAGAAAGAGGGTTCCTCCAGAGGAACCAACACTTCTTCAATAGCTCCTGTACCTCCCAAATACTTATCAATTGAAGTGGCCGCCTTCCTGCCCATGGCAATAGCTTCAATTACAGAAGCCGGCCCGCTGACAACGTCTCCTCCGGCGAAAATTCCACCTCTGCCGGCGGCAAGCGTGCTTGGTTCTACCTTGATTAATTTACCATTTTTCTCCACGTTATCTGGAATTTCAGAAACCTGACCAACGGCGGCAATAATGGTGTTGAATTCCATCTTGAACTCCGAACCTGCAACAGGAACCGGCCGTTTTCTCCCGCTTTTGTCTGCTTCACCAAGCTCCATACGCAGGCACTGAAGATGAAGGTTGCCATTTGAGGAACTCACTTCCACGGGTGCGACCAGGAACATTATCTTTATGCCTTCTTTAATCGCTTCCTCTACCTCCTGAGCGCCAGCCGGCATTTCTTCCCTGGTCCGCCGGTAAAGAATGGTTACCCCCCCGGCGCCCAGACGCAAGGCTGCTCTGGCGGCATCCACGGCCACGTTACCACCGCCTATAACCGCTACCTTGCCTGACATTGCCGCTTCATCACCTAAATTAACTTTACGCAGGAAAGTAACCCCATCCATCATGCCGGGGAGATCTTCGCCGGGGATACCAATTTTCATTCCCTGGTGGGCTCCGGTAGCTACAAAAACAGCATCGCAACCTTTTTCCAGAAGTTCACTCAACGAAGTTATCTTTTTGCCTGTTACAATTTCTACTCCTGCTTTTTTAATCTCCTCAATTTCAGCATCCAGCACTACCCTGGGTAAACGATAAGCGGGTATACCGGCCCGCATCATTCCCCCGGGCTCGTGCAGCGACTCGAAAACGGTGACCTGATGACCCAACCTGGCCAGGTAATAAGCAGCAGCCAAACCAGCCGGTCCGGAACCAATAATTCCTACCTGCTTCCCGGTGGACGGGGCAGGTTTTACGCCCGTCTTCCAAAATCCGGTGTCCTGATCAGCCACAAAACGCTTTAAGCTACAGATGGCCACCGGCTCCGTCAACTGCCCCCTTCTGCAAACCTGTTCACAGGGATGAAAACAGACACGGCCAAGCACGCCTGGAAAGGGAACTTTTTGCCTGATCACCGCCAGCGCCTGATCAAATTTACCTTTCTCAATTAAGTTAAGATAGCGGGGAACATCAATCCCTGCCGGACAGGTATTGCGGCAGGGAACCAACACCGATTCGCGGTCCACTGACTTCAAATCCTTATCCGTCAACGCTCCTGTGGGACAGACCTCCACACAACTGCCGCAAAACTTGCAACCCGATTCCTTAAGAGTAGGGCTAACGGTACCCACAACAATCTTATCCTGCTGGTAAACAAAACCCAGCGCGCCAACTCCACGCAAGTCATGGCAAGCCCTGACGCACCTTAAGCAACCGATGCAAAGGTTATAATTATGTATAAAGAAAGGTTCGTCATTAACAACTGGAAGGCTTTGATACACATACTTGGATATATTTTCCTTAATGCCTATATATTCAGCAACCTTCCTCAATTCACAGGTGTTGAATTGAGGACAGCATCGTTCGTTAACAGGCACGTTCGTGGAGCATGGCTCCCTGGCGCAGCCTTCCCTCTGGGCACAGGTCAGGCAGGCGTGAGGATGGCTGGCAAGAATAGTACTCAATCTTTTTTTTCGATACTCCTGTAACCCGGCAGTATCGGTATGCGCCACCATTCCCGCCGAAACCACAGTTTCACAGGAACAAACAGGTTCTTCTTGTCCTTCCACACTTATTACGCATAAGCGGCACCCTTCAAAAACTTTTCCCCGCGCATCTCCCTGAACTGCCCAGTTACCCTGGTAAACCGTATCAATAGCCTCACTCCTGTGTTCATACGGTAAGCCCGGATGAAAGCAGAGCCTTGGAATATAAATCCCTGCCTCTTGTGCCGCCTCCAAAACAGTTGTTCCCTTTTTTGCCGTGACCTGTTCACCATTAATACTCAATGTAACAGTTTCCATTCCTTCTTTACCTCCTGCCGGCTATGAAAACCACTTGCCAGAACAAACAATTAAATTTACAAAACAAAAGCCCGGCAAGAAAACAAACTTTACATGCGACATAACGAATCTTATTTACATCACTGCTGCAAGACAGCTTTCTCTCAAGAGAATTTTGCCAATGACATAAGTTTCCGCACATAATCTTACCGGACGGGAGCAAACCTGTTTCTACTACTTTCCCTTCCTATACTCTCCTTTCCTACCATGAATGTTTAATAGCACCCTTCTCACAGGCCAGGTAACACGGGAGATTCTCTTTACCAGTAGCAGAAATACAGGGATTACAAAGGTATTTAACGCTCTTCCTTTTTTCCTGCTTTACTATTGCTACCAGATCATCGTAATCGTCAGTAATAACTTCAAAAACGTTCTCTTTACATGCCTCTACACACTTGCCACAGCCATCGCACTTACCGGAATCGATAATCACATACCATGTTCCTGAACCATCAGCATACCCGTAATTAGCAATGTATCCCATCAAAACACCTCTTTTAACCGGCTTTCCGGGATTTTTCCACCAAACCTTTACCAAAGAGAGCCGCTCCAATAGCACCGGCAAGCTGAGTATCATGTTTGGGAGTAAGCGCTGTCAATCCTAATTCCTTCTCCAACCTTTTTACTACTCCCTTGTTTTTTGCAATTCCACCAGTAATGCCAAAATCCTTCTCCACGCCAATCCGTTCCAAAAGAGTATAAACACGGTGGGCCATAGCCGAACAATATGCCGCCAGCACCTTGTTTTTAAGCCAGCCTGCACGCAATAAACCTACCGCTTCGGTCTTGGCAAATACCACGCACGTGCTGCTTACCGGATCCGGCTCCTCGTCAATATCAAGCGAAATATCCCCGACATCGCCGATGGGAACACCCATCAATTCAGCAAACACTTCCATCCCACGGCCGGTACCTGCCGCACATTTATCGTTCATTAAAAAGTTGGTTACTTTTCCCTTATCGTCAACTCGAATGGCTTTACAATCCTGGCCGCCCATATCCAGCACGGTCTTAATGGTGGGACCGTACATAAAATTGGCTCCTCTGGCGTGACAGGCGATTTCCGTAATCGTCCTGTGGGCAAAGGGCACATTAACCCGCCCATAACCGGTACCAATTATATAATGAATATCATCAACTGTCATCCCGGTGCCTTCCAGCGCCCATTTCATCACGTTGCGTGCACTGTCGGGGCTGTCGGAACCAGTCCTCATGTTAGCATAAGCGTAAATCTCGCCGTCTACCATTATCACCGCCTGGCTGCTTACGGAGCCTACGTCAACGCCAGCAGTGATAACATCTTCCTTTCTCCAGTCTATATCAGGAGAGTTCCACCTTGACTCTTCCCATCTCCAAAATTCCTGAGCCATTTTCCTTTCCTCCAATCTTCATACTGTCGCCGAAATAGCGGCTCCTAATGCACCAATATACTCTGGTTCCTCAGGCAACATTATCTGCACATCCAGAGCACTTTCCAAACATTTAACAAAACCAGGATTCATGGCAATTCCACCCACCAGCGCCACATCTTTCTCCACCCCAACTCTCCGCGTCATGGAAGTAATACGACTGGCCATGGCTTCATGGACTGAACGGGCAATCTCAGTTTTTGGTATCTTGCTGTGGACCAGCGAAACTACCTCCGACTCAGCAAAAACAACACATTGCGCGTTCATAGGAACGGACTTCTCAGCGGCAAGAGAGAACTGCGCCATCTCCTCTACCTTTATTTCTAAGGCCCGCGCCATTGCCTCTACAAAGCTTCCTGCACCGGCAGCACATTTTTCATTAAGGGCAAAATCAGTAACTTTCCCTGTGCTTTCACATCTTACAGCACGGGCTTCCTCTGCACCTACTTCAATTACAGTTTTTACTGTGGGGAACAGAAAACTGGCGCCCTTGGCAGCCGCACTGACTTCTGTAATTTCTTCGTTGGCAAAGGAAACGCTTTTCCTCCCCATCCCGGTAGCCACTATCGTGCTGATGTCGCTGCGGTTTATTCCCCCGGCTTTCAGTGCCTCATTAAACGCCTGTTCAGCAGACTCATTTAAGTCAATACCTGTTATTATCATTCTCTTAGCAACAATTTTTCCATTCTGCATGATAACCGCCTTGGTGGTTCTAGCTCCAACATCAATACCAGCAACTCCCATTGTTCATTCATCTCCCCTTCACAATTACAAATACACAGGATCTTTACAATTATCAACTATCAATACCATCTCATACTAACCACCCATACATGTAAGGCACAACCAACAATGAAAATAATCTTGGAATTCAGGAGCCAGAATTCAGGAGCCAGAAGAAATCATTAGTAGTCAGCAGTTAGTTCTCAACTTAATAGGCTGATAGCTGATCCTTTATCCTTATTCTGGATTCTGACTCCTGTATTCTTTTTACAAATAATCTTTGCAACATAAAACTATTTTCATACTAATCAGCCAGTTACAAAACGAGGAGAGCCTGTAACCACCAGGCTCGTCTCTCACAAGGCTTCCGCCACGAACCCAACAACCACCTCCCCGTAAGTTCGTCCCGCCACAGAGAAAAACTCTTTTGAAAAACCCCAGCTTATCCAACAACTCTTCTAAAATAAAAAACAACCTGTTTTTACTCTTATATCACAAAATATCACAAGTCTATTCCATTGTCAAGTAGGGAACGCAAAAAAAGTAACATGGAAATCCTTGTCTCACCAATGATACCTATGTATTTAACACACTCTTACTTGCCTTTAAAAACAGGCTTCCTTTTTTCCAGGAAGGCGTTCACTCCTTCTTTCATATCCTCACTGTTTAATACCTGTGCAATATTAACAGACTCAAACCGAAACCCCGATTCCAGTACAGGATCGTAATTAACAGCGCGCATGGCCACTTTTAGAGCATAAGGACCATTTTTCATAAGCCGTTTGGCCAGTTGAACAGCAGCATCTTTAAGCTCTGCCGAAGGCACGACCTTATTTACCAGTCCAATCCGGTAGGCCTCATGAGCATCAACCATGTCACCCGTAAGAACTATCTCCATTGCCTTGCCTTTCCCTACCAGGCGAGTCAAACGTTGAGTGCCCCCGTAACCCGGGATAACACCCAGCGTTACCTCCGGCAGCCCCACACGGGCATTTTCGGAAGCAATGCGCAAGGTGCAAGCCATCGCAATTTCCAGCCCCCCCCCAAGAGCAAAACCGTTTATAGCTGCAATAACAGGTTTTCCCAGATTTTCAATCTTGTTCAAAACCCCCTGCCCGCGTTGTGAAAAGTCATAGCACGTAGCCGGCTCAAGGGTAAGAAACTCACTAATATCCGCCCCTGCCACAAAAGACTTGTCTCCTGCTCCAGTCAAAATAATTACTTTTACCGAATCGTCCTTTCCTGCATTCACGATAGCATCGTCAAGTTCAGTAACCACAATATTGTTAAGCGCATTTAAATTCTTGGGACGATTTACAGTAATTGTCAGTATTCCCTCCGCATTTTCAACTAAAAGAGTTTTATATTCTGCCATTTTGTACCTGGTTTTCTAAATATTAATAAATAAAACCAGGCTTTCCTCCTCTCTGCTTATAAAATTTAGGAATTACAGAGTTCACAAAAGCTTACGTTTAATAAGCCTGCAATGCCATCCGGTCCCAATTGTGCTGTGCCTACCGTTCCTTAAGCTTCAGTTTGCATCATTTGTCAAAAGCCATCACCCCCTCCAACCTCTATCCGCTATAATATTATAATTCTTCTCCACTCCCCCTAAGATTTCCTCCTCGGGCAAAAAGTTTTGATATGTTTTCATTTCCCTTTGGAC
>DMIY01000097.1 GCA_003457075.1 Desulfotomaculum sp.
TTTTCCGCAGGGATACGGTCGATTTTAATCTGCTCAGGCGCTGCCTGACGCTCAACCTGAGCGCCGGACGCAGTTGCCTCACTTTCTCCAGATGCAGAAACTTCCGCTGCAGACATGGAGGATTCCTGAGTCAACTTGAGAACCTTACAGATTGCTTTTCCAAGGCGGCTGTTTTCCACGGGTTTGAGAAGGTAATCCACTGCGTTGACATCAAAAGCCTTAACGGCATACTCGTCATAGGCAGTAACGAAAATCACATAAGGCCGGCAGGGTAGTTCCTGCACAGCCGTTCCCAACTCCAACCCATTCATACCGGGCATGGAAATATCTAAAAACAATACCTGGTAATCCAAAGCCTTGATTAAAGCCATAGCCTCCTGAGCATTGGTAGCTTCACCAACGATTTCAATGCAGTCAAACCCATTTAAAGCGTAACGCAGTTCCTGACGCGCCGGGTACTCATCATCCACGATCAATGCTTTTAGCTTCATTTGTTTTCCCTTCCTCGTCAAAAAAATTACGGATTAACGGTATTCTCACATAAACAGAAGTACCAACATTCGGCGTGCTGACAATCTTCAAACCATAGTCTTCTCCAAATAAACTTTTCAAACGTTCATGTACATTGCTTAAGCCTACGCCGTTGCCCGATCCGACATCGTGCTTAAAAATCTCGGGCAGCCTTTCCGGTTGAATTCCTACCCCGTCATCATGAACAGCAACCAGCATTTCCCCATTTACCGGACAGGCGATTATTTTTACCGTACCACGACCGGATTTGGGTAAAATACCATGCTTAATAGCGTTTTCTACCAGAGGCTGAATTGTTAATACAGGCACCCGGCAGGGCAGGATGGTTTCATCAATCTCCTTCGCGATCTGCAGCTTTTCCCCAAAACGGGCCTTTTCCAGAATAAGATACGTATTCAGGTATTCAATTTCTTCCTTGAGTGTATTAAAATGGCCGCTTCTTTTTAATGCATACCGGAAAAAACTCGATAAACGGATTAATAGACGCCGGGCAGTTTCAGGGTTGGTACGGATGAACATGATAATGGTATTCAAGGTATTGAAGAGAAAATGCGGGTTTATTTGAGCACGCAGGGCTTCCAGTTCTGCCTTGGTCACCAGTTGAGCCTGGCGATTTAGTTCAGCCAGCTCCATCTGCATTCCCAGCAGTTGGGCCACCCCTACCGCCAGCTTAATCATACCTTCAGGTATCCTACCCTGCTCCGTTTGGTAAAGTTTAAGGGTACCGACAACTTCCCCCTTGCACTTCAGAGGGGCAATCACCGCCGACTCCAGGGGACAGCCGGAAAAGGGGCACCGCAGGTCACGGCGGTTCTCCACTACTTTTAACTCACCCGTAAAAAGCGCTATCCTGGTAGCCTCGGTAAGTATAGGCCCCCCTGTTTTATGGTGGTCGTCTCCGGCTCCGATATAGGCCAGCACTTTTTCTCTGTCGGTCAGGGCAATAGCCGCCACATCCGAAATCTTTTGGATGATCTCTACTATTTTAGCGGCAGTTTCCTCATTCAGCCCTCGCCTTAAAAAAGGCAGGGTTTCGTTGGCAATTTGCAACGTGAAATCTACCGGGTTCTTTTCTAGCTTGAGGCTGAGCAGCCTTTGCCGGTAGATAAACCGGCCCACCCCGAAAGCCGCCAAAGCATTGGACAATAAAAGAACTATTACAGACTGCCAGGCAACGGGTTGCCAGAACAACAGGAAAGCCACCGCTGCCAGATTGAAAGGCAACCACCTGATTACCGCGCCGCTTAAAAAACCTCTTTCTATAACCGCAGCCATCTCCCCCTTTCACGTAGACTGAATATTTACAAACATTTGCCACTTTACCTGTGTGCTTCCACATTTTCTTTAACGAGTTGTATTATAATATAATTATAGTCAACATTTAAAGAAATGTCCATCCCCGAAAAATTCTTAACATAAGAGGATTTCCTTTCCCTGGTATCTAATAAAATTTCAGTAAATAGAAAGGAGACAGGAATATTATGATAAAAAACATCTTGATCATTGGGGGAAGCTACTTTATCGGCAGGGTTTTCGTATTGGAATTGCTGAAAAATAAGGAATACTCAATCCACTTAATGAACAGGGGGAATAATCCCTTGAGGTTACCAGGAATTGAAGAACATGTTTGTGACCGGAACGACACTGCCGGCATGAAGAAAGTAATACCACCTCTCGACTGGCACGTGATCATCGATTTTTGCGCCGAGTTCCCCAACGAAATTGAAAGCATGATCAGTAACTTGCCTGGAACAATTGATCACTATATCTACATAAGCACCTGCACCGTCTATGAAATTTCCATTGATTTACCAAAGTACGAGGATTCACCGAAACTTTCCGGACCTCTTCCCGGACCTTTTGGCGAGTATGGATACAACAAGTGGCTCCTGGAAACAGAACTCATGAATCTTTGCGCAAAGAAAAATATTCCCTATACCATACTGCGGCCGGCCTTCGTTTACGGGCCATACAACTACGCGCCAAGAGAATCATTTTTCTTTGACCTGATATTGTCCAATAAGCCCGTACCGGTTCCAGTTAATTCTCTGGCGCTTTTTCAATTCGTTTATGTGAAAGACATTGCCGGCCTCTGCATCGCCTGTTTGGACAATCAGAAAGTTTACGGCAACACGTATAATTTATCTGCGGAAGAACTCATTTCGTACAAAAAACTAATCCGGGTATTTGAAGAAATAAGCGGCAGGCAGATTCAAACAAAAGAATACAGCATTGATGAAATATACCGGTACAAAATACCATTGCCTTTTCCCCTGGATCAACATGAACTTTATTCAGGAGCCTTGATAGCCAAGACCTTAAATTATAAATACACTTCTTTTTCCGAAGGGATGAAGGAAACCTTTGATTTCTATCAGAAATACTGCTTTAAAGCTTAAGCGAAGCAACTGATCTTTGCCCAGATTTCTTCGGTACTCAGGCCCGTGATAGAGTGGTAATTATTCCCGGAAATCAACGGGTCAAATAAACAAACAGGCTCAAAAGAGCAGTACCGGCAGGCAGTATGGTTTCTATAGCGGTAAGGCTTGATTTCCACGGCGCCAGTAAGGATCTTTTCCCCTGCTGAAACCAACGATTTTCGAAGATAGCGGCGCAAAGCAGTTAATTGCTGTAGATCCACTACACTCGAGTTGCTGTACAGGCTGCCGTCTTTTTTTAAACCCGCCGGAACAAGGTCGGAATAACCGCTGATCTCGTTATCCATCAGCCTGACCACATCCGGTTCGGCCAGTATTAAACCTTTCATTTTAAGCTTTTTCATGATTTCTTTTTCGGCCTCCGGCGGCGTAAGCGCTTTTGGAGCAGTGATTACGGGATCAGCAACCGTAAAATAAAGAACACCTGCCGGCAGGGCGTCACGACCGGTTAAACGGCGGGCCGAGGACAATACCACGTCCAGATAAGTCAAAAGCTGAAGTTGAAGTCCATAGTATATTTCGGCCAGGTTAAGCCCGGTGGGACTGGATTTATAATCAATTACCCGCAGGTAATCATTGGTTTCAAACGTTGCTATGTCTACCCGGTCGACCCGCCCGGAGAGCTCCATTGTCCATTCTCCGGCTAAGGGCAGCGTAAGCGCGGACAATTGCCCCCGGGGAGCAAAGGATAATTCTACTGCCAGCGGCCGGAAAAGGCTGCGCCGGGCGTGCGTGGAAAGAGTCCAGGCAGCGCGTTCCACTGTTTTTCTCAGGCGGGTTGCAAGATAACGGTAGCGTGCGGAACTGAGTAGTATTTCGTTGCGTAAAAGAGGAGCCACATTTTCTACTGCCCTGTCGGCCAACTGAGCGCATTGTTCCCTGCTCATCTTACTCCAGTCCTGCTCTTCCCCGGATGCGGACTGGACAAAAAGCTTCAGGCAGGCGTGGTAAAATTCTCCCATGTCAGGCCGTTGAAGCGTATATACCGGTCTTTCTTTTAGTTTCAGACCGTGGGCTAAGAAATGAGCAAAGGGACAGGCATAATACCGCTCGCAGCGGGAAATACTCGTCCTCAAGGGATTACCATACAGGGAAAGGCTCAAATCCGCCGGAAGAGGGGGTTCCTGGTTGGTGTAAAACAGGCCGGCCAGGATGCGCCGGCATCTGTCCTGTAAGTCCGGTTGTTGTACAAGCCAGTCGTAAACCGACCACCAGAGAGGTAAAATGGCGCCTTCATTTTTAAATTCTCTTAACTGTGAAACAAGATAAGCCAGAACACGTTGCGCATTGACGATAAATTGCAGGTCCTGGTCCCGGTTTCCCGGTGGATATATGGGGAGATAAATCTCTTTAAGATCGGGAAAGATCTTTTTTACCCGCTGGATCACAGGTGAAGGCATCAGGGCCCGTCCTTCCTCATCAGCTAAAGAGTAACTCAGCCAGAGATATTCGCTGCACCGGGTAAGGGCAATATATACCAGGAACTGTTCATTGAATAAGCGCCTGCGGCCTGCAGGGGCCAGAGTTATCCCAACTGACTCCAGATATTCCCGTTCAGGATCAGTAAACACCCCTTTTGGGTCAAAACGGGCAGGCAAGATACTGTCGTTGACGTCTAAAACAAAACAGGCCCGGACATCGGGGTTGCGGGAACGATCCAGGGAAGCTACCAGTACCTGATCCAGGCCGGGGGGAATAAGGCCCAAGCGTATACTTTCCAACCCGGCTTCTACTATTTTAAGGTAATCCTTGAGATCGATTCTTTCATCACCCAGCGATTCTACCAGTTGATCAAACAGTTCAACAACTGCACTCCAGATCTGAACATGTTCCTGCGCCGTCTCCAGTCCGCCCCCGGCCCGGGCCTGCTCACTCCACTTTTCCAATTGGCCGGGTACATCCAGATTTATTAGCAACTCGAACAGGGCAGAGGTTAATTCTCTCACCTTCAGCGAGCATTGAGCTTTTTTTTGAAACTCTATGAGATGCCGGGTAGCCGCTTGTCTGATCCGGTTGATCAGGGCCAGTTTTTCTACTTCCGGTACGCCGGGGATCTCTTCCTGCCCGCTCAGGGTATAACAACGCCGGTATTCCCAGTCTGCCGAATCAGTCCAGCGGGAACCTTTGATTCCATGGGCCAGTACGTAATTTTCCAGTGTATCGACATCTTCCCTTTCAACCGGCGCCAGGTCGGTTTTTAAATAACGGAAAACGGAATCATAATTCCATCCTGCCGTCACTATCTCCAGAGCGGCACGAATCAGTTCCACCAGCGGGTGGTGCCCGGCCTCGCGCCTGATGTCGATGAAGAAGGGTATCCCGTAGTCATCGAAGACAGTACTGATCAATGTGCGGGATGTGTCTACCTGCCGCAAAACCACTGAAATATCACGCCAGCGGTAACTTTTCTCCCGGCAGAGGTGGATAATTTCGCGGGCCACCCCTTCTACCTCGGCACGACGGTTTGCTGCAGCCACCAGTTTTATCCCGGCGGCGCTTTCTCGCGCGGGCCCACTCTCCGGCCGGAAAAAGTTCTCCTCAAGGTAAGCAATTGCCGGAACATGGTGAAAACGCGGCGGTGGACAATCATCCAGGGTAAGCGGAGGCTCTACGTGTGTCCCCGTTTTGACAGCAATGGCTTCTAATTTATTCAGGGTTTCGCGGGTGGGATAAAAATAATCGTTTTCCTCCAGAGATTCTCCGATAGTCCTGCTGTCCAGGCAAAGCGCAATGTTAACCTTGCCCGCAACCTGCATAATCTGCTCTATGACCTTGTATTCCTGGGGAGTAAATCCGGCAAAACCATCAATCCAGATTTCACTGCCGCGTACAGTGCCGGAAGCAGGCAATCGCCCGGCCAACAGATCGAGATAGTCGTCGGGATCGATGTATCGCCCGCCCAAATGCTCTTCCAGCCGGGTACAAAGGAGATTAAGATCACTCAGCTTGCCGGCCAAAAGCTGTTGTCCCTTGTCTTTAGATAGAAAAGTTATAGCCGGTAACAGTTGGCTGCCGGTTATCCCGTATTGCTTGATTTCGCGCACAATATCCGCCAGATACTGAATAAATCCGGGATGAACCGCTGTGCGGTGAAAAACTTTTAATTGTTCCCTATGTGTTATCAGCAGCTTACGCAGGAGCATTTGTTTGCCCAGTTCTGAAATGTGCACACGGGCAATTCCACCTGCTTCATGAAGCACATGCCAGGCCAGCCGGCGGAAACTGAGCGCCTGCGCCCTGATCATTCCCTGCAGGCCGGAAACCAGTGCCCGTTCTGTCTGAAAGGTGGCCTGTTCGGGCGCCAGGAAGATTAAAAAAGGGCCATCCGGTGACCTTTTCAGTTTATTGCGTATTTCTTCCAGGCAGGTATATGTTTTACCCGTCCCTGCCCGTCCGAGAATAAATCTTAAGCTCAAGCCATCACCTTCTATATCAAAAACCATCTTGATTATACAGGAATAATGGATTATTGTTAAGACATATTGTAATTACTTATTTGTGCAGGCATAAAGCGGCAAAGCAAATTACTAATAGCTTGATAGTTAAGACACCGGGGGTGATCCGGCCTGGATGATCACGAGTTAGTGACAAGAAGCAAGACAGGAGATTTGAGCGCTTTTGAGGAACTGGTCCGTCGTTACGAAAACAAGGTTTTCACTGTCATTTACCGTTTCGTAGGAAATTGGGCAGATGTTAATGACCTGGCCCAGGAAACTTTTATCCGGGTTTACCAGTCTTTGCCCAATTTTCGCCAGGAGTCCGGTTTTGCTACCTGGCTTTATAGTATTGCCGCTAATATCTGTCGTGACGAATTGAGGAAAAAACGCAGGCGGCCCAAAATTTCACTGGACGAAATAACAGCCTCTTCAGATCTGCTGCCTTCTTTTGAAGCAGGGCCGGATTGCCTGGAAAACAGACTTGAGCAATGCGAACTGCAGGACGCCGTCCAGGAGTGTTTGAGTACCCTGCCGGATGAATACCGTTTGGCGCTTGTAATGCGTGAAATCCAGGGTTTATCTTACAGGGAAATTGCAGTGGTCCTTGGTTGTTCAACAGGAACTGTGAAGTCCCGTTTGAGCCGTGCCCGCCTGGCTTTTAAACAAGAGGTAACGGCCAAACGGGAACTTTTTCAGCTTCTTTTACGTCTAGAAGATAAGGGGGGATAAAGTCATGCGGTGCGCCAAAGTGCGAAAACTGATGTCCCATTATCTTGACGGCAAACTAAGAACCTCCGAAAAAATTTTTGTTTCCCGTCATATAAACATCTGTCCTGCCTGCAGGCACGAGCTGGATGAACTGCTGGCAGCGGTGAAATTGCTTCGCGGTTTGCCGGAAGCATCTGCGCCACCTGCTTTCTGGACCCAACTATCGAAACGGCTCATGCTGGCCGGCCAGCCCAAACAACGCCGGTCTGGAATTGCGGGCTTCTTCCCGGGCGGCAGGCTTTGGCCCGGGGCTGCAGTGGCTGCAGCATTAATCCTGATTATCGGATTCACTTCCTTGTGGTATGGATTAGCCGGCCAGCAATGGAGGGAGAGCAAAACATTTCGAGTGGCACGATCAACGCCGGATGAATACGGAGAAATATCTTCAATAGAAAATGGGAAAGAAAAAGCAAAGGCAACCGGAGCAGCGCCGGCCGTGGGGAAAGAAAAAGCAATAACAAGTGGCCGGCAGCAGCAAGCAACAAGTCCGCCTTCCGGAGAAGAACATGAGGCCAGGCAGAGGCAGTTTGCTGATGGCCAACAGGATTCTGCGCCGGCATCCCCCACGACCCTCATACTCCAGGAAAATGCCGGGGCAAAACAACCTGCAAAGATTGTCCACCGGACCAGGCTCGACCTGGAGGTAGATGATCGGGACCGGGCTTATAACCTGCTCTTTTCCCTGGTCCAGAAACGAGGCGGGAAAATGGAGGTAGATACGGATAAGGATACTTCCCGGCTGGTGATAAGAGTGCCCATTCTCCAGATGCTTGATGTGCTCAAGGAAATAGAATTGATAGGCAAGGTTTCACACAGGGAAGCGCAAGATTTGGATGTAACGGCAGATTATCTTAATATACAGGAACACCTTGAGCAGCTTCAGCAGGAAAAAGAGAAACTACTGTCCCTTGTTAAAAGCAGCCCTGGTTCGCTGGGAGAAGAAGATCCCGTTCAGGTGGAATTAAAGAGCGTGCAAGTAGAAATAGAAAAGACAGAGAAAAGTTTAAAAAATATTGAGGAGGATTTAAGCACAGCTAATATCTACGTATTTTTACACTGACAAAATTAAATTAATTTTTATTGCGTTCTTGAGAGATTTCGTTTACAATGAAAGGCAAACAGAATTATAATGAAGGTTCTTTAAAATGTTATTTAAAAGCGAAGGGAGGGTTTAAATATGCTGCGTGAAAAGGTACAGGAAGCTTTGGAAAAAATTCGTCCTGCACTTCAAAGAGATGGTGGGGACGTGAAACTAGTAGATGTCAGTGATGATGGAGTGGTCAAAGTTCGCTTTATGGGCGCCTGTGGCGGCTGAGCTTCGTCTACGCTTNNTTGGCCTGAAGGATATGTTGTTTTGCCGCTTTGTAAAACCAAGAACGGTTAAAGCCTCTGCTGTCGCAGGGGCTTTAGACTGGCCTTAAATTATAAATTGTAGATAAGTCGCTGGCTTCATGGACAAATAGCAGTAGAAGCGGCTTCCAGCCGCTTAACGCTTAAAAGGTGGCTAAATCTTTGCAGGAAAAGTTCAGGGTGGCATTATGCCAGTTGGCGGTAAAAGAACAGAAAGAAGAAAACCTGTTCCGTGCACACGAAATGATCGTTCAGGCAGCCAGCCTGGGGGCAAAGATAGTAGTGTTGCCAGAAATGTTTAACTGTCCTTACCAGACCCATCTTTTCCCCCGCTATGCTGAAATCTACCCGGACGGCCCAAGCATAAAAATGCTGGCCTCAACTGCCAGGGAACAACAAGTATACATTGTGGGCGGTTCCATTCCTGAGCAAGAGGACAACAACTTATACAATACAAGTTTTGTTTTTGGGCCCGATGGAAAATTACTGGGCCGGCACCGGAAAGCACATCTTTTTGACGTAGACTTGCCCGGTGGAATAAAAGTCCGGGAATCCAGCACCTTAAGCCGAGGCAACCAGTCTACGGTAATACATACCAAACTCTGTTCGATAGGAGTTGCTGTGTGCTATGATATTCGTTTCCCCGAACTGTTCCGGTTAATGGTTTTAAAAGGCGCACAAATGGTGGTTGTACCCGCCGCCTTCAATATGACTACGGGCCCAGTCCACTGGGAAACCACCTTCCGGTTGCGGGCCGTTGATAATCAGGTATATACAATAGGCGCTTCTTGTGCCCGCGATTGGTCTGCCGGTTACGTGGCCTACGGGCACTCGTTGATCTGCGATCCCTGGGGAGAAATCCTGGCCAAAGCAGGTGAAGGTGAAGAAATTATTTATGCCGAGATAAATTTCGAACGACTGGAGAAAATCCGGCGTGAACTACCCCTGCTCAAACACCGGCGTACAGACCTGTATTGATTATCAGGAGTGAATAAGAATGCTGACCGTTGGTCTTATAGGCTTACCCGTGGTAGGAAAAACCACCATTTTTAATCTGTTAACCTGTGCCGGAGCACAAACTTCCGGCTTTCTGACAGGCAGAGCAGAAACAAATATTGGAATAGCCCGTGTCCCTGATCCGCGAATTGATTTTCTTTCCCGTTTATACAACCCCCGCCGCATTACTCACGCTCAAATCCAGTATAGTGATGTCCCCGGGCTGGTCAGGGGAGCCGGTCAGGGTAAGGGTGTGGGCAACCAGTTCCTCGATGGCATTCGCAATGTAGATTTGCTGGTGCATATTGTACGCGCCTTTGCCGGCCCTGATGTACTCCATGTCGACGGAAGCATTGACCTCTTGCGGGATATTGGAACAGTTGACTTAGAGCTTCTCTTTGCAGATCTGGAACTGATTGACAGACGCATAACACATATCCAAAGCGGCAGAAAAATATCCAAAGAATCTGCTGCAGAGCTGCCGGTTTTAAAAAAGTGCCTGTCTGTCTTAGAAGCGGGAGCGCCCATCCACCGGGCAGATCTTTCCAATGAAGAACGGGCACATTTAACCAACTACAATTTCTTTACCGACAAACCCCTCATGCCGGTGGTCAATATGGACGAAGAACAATTCCGGGGCAACAGTTATCCTCAAAAGGAGCAACTTAAATCCTTGGCGGAAAGCCGGGGACTAAAGATTATTGAGGTTTGCGGTCAACTGGAAATGGAAATTAACCTTTTAGAACCGGAGGATCAAAGAATGTTTTTGATGGATCTGGGAGTGGAGGAACTGGGTACAGCCCGATTGTCCAGAGCCGCTTACAGACAACTGAATCTGATTTCCTTTTTTACAGTCGGTCCTGATGAAGTCAAAGCGTGGACTATCAAGCAGGGCACTAATGCCAGGCAGGCTGCCGGTAAAGTCCACTCCGATATGGAAAGGGGCTTTATTCGCGCCGAAATAGTCAAGTACCTTGATCTTTATGAATCAGGCTCTATGACCAGAATAAAAGAAAAGGGGCTTTCCAGGCTGGAAGGGAAAGACTATATAGTAGAAGATGGAGATATAATAAACTTCCGGTTTAACGTATAAAATCTTTTACAGTAAATACTGGATCTACATTAATGCCCATGCTTTCGATTTTTTCAGTCCCGCCTTCCAGGCGGTCCACCAGCACGACGACCTTTACCACATGGCAGCCGGTTTCCATTACAGTATCAATTGCTTTGATTATGGAACCACCGCTGGTAATCACATCATCTACAATGACGACGCGCTCTCCCGGCAGAAGTTCCGGTCCCTCAATAACTTTCCTGGCGCCATGCTCTTTGGTTGCTTTACGTACTATGAACAGCTTGATATCAAGCCCTTCCAGATAAAGAACCGGCGCCAGCGCACCGACAATAGGATCTGCTCCCAGGGCAGGACCACCTATTGCCTGAATGTTATCGTACCCGATCTTTTCCAGCACAGCTTTTGCCACCAGGTATGCTCCCTGCGGGTGGAGGGTTACCTGCTTGCCGTCAAAATAGTAATTACTTTCTTTACCGGTGGAAAGAATAAATTTTCCGAATTTGAAGGACCTTTGCCTGACTAATTGTCGTAAAATTTCCCGGCTGCCTTCTTTATTTTCATAAATGTTACCTGCTAACTCCGGCACTTCAACACTCCCTCGTAAACTTTTAAATCTTTTTCACTAAACAACACAAACCGCACCTCTTTAAAGAGGTGGGTCTGGCAAAACTTACGGACCGTTTCCAAGGCTATTCTTGCTGCACGTTCGATGGGAAAACGGTAAGCGCCAGTACTGATAGAGGGAAAAGAAAGAGAAGAAATACCTTTTTCCCGGGCCAAGGACAGGCTTGAAAGATAAGCGCTTTTCAATAGTGCGTCTTCCCCCTGATCGCCTCCGGACCAGATTGGTCCCACAGTATGAATTACATAGCGGGCTTTAAGGTTGCCTCCGGTGGTAATTACCGCCTGGCCTGCCGGAAGCCTGCCCTGCAGGGCTACAATCTCTTTGCATTCCTTAAGGATACGCGGACCTCCCGCCCGGTGAATGGTGCCGTCTACCCCGCCGCCGCCCATTAAACTGGAATTGGCAGCGTTTACAATGGCTTCTGTCTCCTGCCGGGTGATATCGCCCTGAATAATAGTAAGAAGCGTTTCACCAACACGAATTTCCATAATGCAGACCCCCCCGTTCATAAACCTAA